>NZ_JBJUSG010000007.1:0-62315 GCF_046044395.1 Candidatus Magnetominusculus dajiuhuensis
CTTAAAGCACGGGGGCTTTTAACTCTTTTCGCTTCTCTATGTCGGTTATAGGGTCAAGTATAAAAATTGTCGTGTATAAATTGTCGAATATAAAAAATACCGGTTCGAGGTACCACTATCTGTTTTTTCCATCAGAATTTTTTGTCCACCCCCGTTAAAACTCCGGCACTTTACAATAGACAAAATGTGCCATTTTGTCCAATGTATCTGTTCTGATAGCCCGTAAACCCGCATTTTTACTTAGGGCGGGTAGGGGTGGCTTTAGACAACTTGATGACACTTACTTCTATGACCGCATTTTAGTATTTACGCCGCGATGCGGCAGCGGCTGCGCTTGCCCCGCAGAAACACTTTATGATATTCTCTTGCATATGGAAGGGAAGATAAGGGCACATTTAACAATAGAGGGCCGCGTTCAGGGGGTTTGTTTCAGGGCGTTTGTGAGGGACATAGCCCGGCGGTCAGACGTCAGGGGGTGGGTCAAAAATCTCTACAACGGCGATGTCGAGGCAGTCCTTGAAGGCGATAAAAAAGACGTAAGCATTGTGATAGCCAACTGTTACAAAGGCCCGCCCGGAAGCCTTGTCACCAATATCTCAATTAAATGGGAGGATTACACTGGCAGCGCCGCCCCTTTTTCTATCACATATTGACACGCGCGCGCGCCCTTCATTACAATACGTGCTCAATGAAAAATAAAGGACAAGCGCTTTGTAAGATATGCGGCGGCGAGACAGGCAATTTGATAATCGAATCAATAGTGGGTGAATTTGATACCTATGACGTGTTCTACTGCCGCCACTGCGGTGTTGGCGTAACCACCCCCGTCCCCACGCACGAAGACTTAATAAAGCTCTACGCTATTGGTGGATACAGGGAGAAGACCGGCAAGAGGTTTATACCATTTGTAGAAAACTTTATCTTGTATTTCAGGCATTTGCGAAAAAACAGGATAAAAAAATATGTCAGGGTCGGCAGAATCCTCGACATAGGTTGTGGCAGGGGGCTTTTTCTCAACGTAATGAAAGACGCGGGCTGGGAAGTTGCGGGCGTGGAGTTTGATGAGGCGACGGCCTCTAACGCCGCGTCTTACTATGGGATAGAGGTCATATCGGGGGAGCCGCATACATGGAAATTTGACCCGGCGTCCTTTGATGTAATAACCTTAAACCATGTCCTTGAGCACATTGCAAATCCTAAGGAATTGATTCAGAGCTGCCACAGGCTTCTAAAGGACGGTGGGCTTCTGGTCGTCGCGGTTCCCAACTTAGACGGTATTCAGTCCTGGGCTGGAAGAAAAAACTGGTTTCACCTGGACGTCCCTTATCATCTACATCATTTTACCGACAAGGGGATATCTTCTTTATTGAGTGCGGCATCTTTTGATATTGTCAGTAAGAGACACTTTGATCTTGAGTATTCCCCTTTTGGCTGGCTTCAAACCTTACTGAATATTTCCGGCGTGGAGAAAAACATGCTCTATACGTTTTTGAAAGCGCCCAGAAAGGGGATAGACGCCATTATTGCGGCGAGCAAAAAAGACCTCTTGTTGATATTACTTCTCGTGCCGTTATATACTTCTATGTCGATGGTTTTATCACTGTTTGAGTCATATATTGCCGGACGGGGCGGCATTGTGGAGGTTTTCGCATTAAAGGCAAGGCCAGATGATACTAAATAAGAAAATAGCCGTGGTAATGCCGGCATATAACGCGGGGAAGACCCTTGAGATGACTTATGGCGAGGTACCGCACGAATATGTTGACGAGGTCATTGTTGTGGATGACGCCTCGCGTGATGACACAACAGCCGTTGCGAGGGGACTTGGACTTAAGACAATCGTCCATGAAAAAAACAAGGGCTATGGGGGGAATCAAAAGACGTGTTACCAGACGGCGCTGCAGGGGGGCGCTGATATTGTCGTCATGCTCCATCCTGACTACCAGTATTCGCCGAAACTGGTCACCGCGATAGCGTCCATGATTGTCTCAGGGCACTATGACCTTGTGCTCGGCTCAAGGATACTTGGCGGCACTGCCATTAAGGGAGGTATGCCGATTTACAAATACATATCCAACAGATTTCTGACAATGTTTGAGAACTGGCTGCTTGGTGTAAAACTCTCAGAGTACCACACCGGCTTCCGTGCCTTTAGCCGTCAACTGCTTGAGACGATTCCATTTGAGAACAACTCTGACGACTTCATTTTTGACAATGAAATCATAGTGCAGGCGTTACACTTCGGCTTTAAAATTGGCGAGATAAGCTGTCCGACCAAGTACTTTGACGACGCATCCTCTATTAATTTCTCGCGAAGCGTCAAGTACGGCCTTGGTGTCATCGCGGCGTCGCTGAAATATGTCATCCAAAAACATGGAATTACCCGCTATCAAATCTTTGACAACAGCGGTAAGATTAAGCGGGGCTGACAGCCCAAACGCAATAGACAAAACATGTGGAAAATACGGGTGAAGGGGGGTTACCCCCCTTCGTCGTTAATCCCTTTATCTCTTCCCGCCCTGCCTAATACTCGGTCTGTGAGATTATCGCGCCCTTTAGGCTGACGACATACAAATATGAGGAGACACCGCCTCTGGTGACATTGTCGGAGGCAATGTCCGTGGCAATATAGGCGTTGCCATTTACGACCCTCGGTTTAGAGGCGTTTATTCCCTTTAAGTTGACTGATACCGGTGTGGCGTTTTGGCTAAACGGCAGAGATACAAGGTACAACTCCGTCGTTGCATTATCTCCTGCCATATTGGTGGTAACGTGTTTTTCGGCAACAGCCGCAAGCACCGCGTTGGATGAGCTGTCTAGTCCAAGTGCGAGATGTTCGACCCTGCCGGCAACTGAAATGGACTTTTTGTCACCTGCCGATGTAATCGCAACGATGGAAGTGGTGGGGGTAGCCGTTGTCTGCGCCGCCGCCGCATGTGATGCCGCATATGCCGTGCCGTCACTGCCAACCACAAGGATATGTCCGGGAGGGGGTGGCGGTGGCTCTCCGTTAGCATAAAGGTGCTGCCCTGAGATTAACAAACTTGCCGCCATTGCTACTGCCAAAATATAATTTTTCGCCTTCATTTTCCAGTTCTCCTTCTTTTTCAATTTATTTCGTTAACCATGTTAACTTAGTCTTATCATAAATCAAAAAGAGGGGCGGTACATGTGTCTTGAATCACATGTTGGGATATTCCTCAAAAAAACTGTTGTTTAAGTGGATGAATTTCTTAGCGGACAGGGATATATCACCGTTTTTCGTCCACTTGCTCAGGGTTCGGGTTACTGTCTCGCGTACCATTCCGGTAAGGTTTGCGATGTCCTGGTGGGATAATCTGAGGTTTAAGTGAATGCCATTATTTGTCTCTATGCCATATTTTTTTGACAGCATGATAAACAGTATCTTTATCCTTTGTGAGGCGTTATTGGAGTTCAGAATCTCTATTTTTTCGTTGGATGAGCGAATCCTTTGGCACAATATCTTTAATAAACTTTGCAGGACTTCTTTTCTGCCATAGAGTAAAGAGAAGAAGTCCTCTCTGGTTAGCAGCCCGATTGTTGAGCGCTCGGCGGAATATACATTGGCAGACACCGATCTGCCGTCAATGAGCGACATCTCGCCAAAGAAGCTGCCCGCCCGATGAATAGCGATGACGATTTCCTTGCCTTCCTCAGACAATTGCGTTATCCTGACGCTGCCGCTTAGTATGAAGTAAACATAGCTATTTGGGGCTTCCTGCAAGAAGACGAGGTCATTTTTTTTATACTTCTTAATCTTTATCTTATTATAAACCGCCGCAAGGCCACTATCAGGCAGGGCGGCTAACAGCTCTATGCCCCGCAGGGATTCAATATATCTTTCGATGTCTGCAGATGGTATCGCAGGCGGTGTTTTTTCGATTTCGGGCGGAGGTTTTTCAAGGGCTGCCGCCCTTACGTAAGACGCAACGTCCAGTTCACCGGCATTTCGCCTGATCGCCTCATACTCCTCAGCGTTGACGCGAACGGCTATCATCTTATTACGCTTATTGATTCCTGATAGACGCATAATGTGGATATTATATATTAAGAGCTAGCTCTTAAACAAATGCGCGGCGGGTGTTTAGTCTGAGACGAAGTTGCGGGGTTTGCCTGCCCCCTTTGTCGGGCCTATGAGGCCGTCGCCCTCCATTATTTCCACAATCCTTGCCGCACGGTTATATCCTATCTTAAAACGCCGCTGTATTGAAGAGATGGAGACCTCGCCCACTTCACGGGCGTACTTTATGACGTCGCTGTATATCTCGTCCTTTTCGCCAGATGAGCCATCATCGGAGGCGGCGGTCTCCTCCACAACCAATGAATCAAAAAAAGTATAGTCCGGGCTGCCCTGCGCCTTAGCATGGTCAACCACCGCCTTTATTTCCTCTTCTGTGACGAACGCGCCGTGTACCCTTTGAATCTTCGCCCCCGGACTTAGTACCAGCATGTCGCCGCGCCCTAATAATTTCTCTGCCCCGTGCGTGTCGAGAATTGTCCTTGAGTCCACCTTGGATGATACCATGAAGGCTATTCTTGACGGGAAATTGGCCTTGATTATGCCCGTTATGACATCAACCGAAGGGCGCTGCGTGGCCACAATCAGGTGCATTCCAGCTGCCCTTGCCATCTGCGCCAGACGCACTATTGAATCCTCCACGTTTTTGGCCGCCGTGAACATTAAATCCGCCAGCTCATCTATGATTATCACAATATAGGGCAGCCTGTCCTCTTCGGCGACGGAGGCGTTGAACATATCAATATTCCTTGCCCCCTGCTCGGCTATCAGCCTGTAACGCCTCTCCATTTCGATGAGCATCTTTTTTAAGGCCTCAGATGCCTCCTTTGGATTGGTAATAACGTTTGAAACCAGATGCGGTATCCCCTCGTATATGGACAGCTCAAGGAGTTTCGGGTCTATCATCAGCATCCTGACCTCTGTGGGTTTGGCCTTATATAAAATACTCATAACCATGGAGTTGACCGCCACACTCTTTCCAGAGCCGGTCGTGCCTGCAACCAGCAGATGTGGCATTCGCGCAAGGTCCTCTACGATGGGGTTGCCGTAGATGTCCTTGCCGAGGGACAGTGTGAGCAGCGAGCCTTTCTTTGTAAACTTATCTGACGCTATGATTTCCTTGAGGCTTACGATGTTTCTGTGCTCATTGGGGACTTCTATTCCTATGGGCGTCTTGCCGGGGATTAGGGATACCCTGACCTTTATCCCACCCATGGCGCGGCCAAGGTCGTCTGAGAGTGCCACTACCTTGCTGATTTTTACACCCGGCGCAGGCTCAAACTCATACATGGTGATTACCGGTCCGGGGTGTGCCTGAGAAATCTTTCCCTCGACGCCGAAGTCGGACAGTTTTTCCCGTAAAATTGTGGCCGCCCTTTGCAGCTCCTCCTTTGAAGTTTCCTTGTTTTGCCCCTGTGCCGCACTTAACAGCCCTACGCCGGGCAGTGCGTACGGGCCGTTTACAGAGTCGGTGGGGGGTAGCCTGAATTCTCTTTTTTCTATCTCAGGGGGCAGCTCTTCGTGGGGAACATCCTCTGGTGTATGGGTGATTATTTTAAGCTCATGGTGCGGCTCCTCCTCCGTCTGCCCACCTATTACAGGGTCTGTTACGGGGCTGGTTTCAGTCGCGGTCTTGCCGATAACAGGGCTGTCCAGCGGCGTATCAGGGATAATCTGCTCAGCCCTTCGCATGAGTAACGACGACTTAAGTGGAAGCATCAGCATGATTGACGTAAACAGGGCGGCAAGGCTTATCAAAAAGGCCCCCACCGTAGAAAAAAACCTATCCAGTATGTGGGTAATGGCAGACCCGGCAAGTCCTCCCTTTATAATATTCGTTTCAAATGCCCATGAGGAAAGTGCCAGCACCATAGACAGAGATACAAGGAACATCAGCATCCCCATGACATTCTCAGCCCTTTTCCTGGCCCCAAGCAACCGTCTTATCCCATAAATGAACGCCGTCAGCGGTATCATAAACGCGGATGTCCCAATGAGCGAAAACGCCGTGTCAGAGAAGTACGCCCCCACAACACCGGCATAGTTTCGCGCCTGAAGGTCAGTGTACGTAAACGGTGACGGGTCCCATTTATCATACGAAAACAGGCTCACGGCGCAAAAGACGGCAAACAAGGCGGCCACAACGCCCCTTATCTCATTTCTCTTTGTGGTTACGACTTCAGCCATATCCAGGCTATTATTATAGCGGCCAGTGCAAATCTATAATAGACAAAAAATGTTAACGAGAATCTTTTCATAAACTTCATAAACCATGTAATGGCGAGTAATCCCGCGACAAATGAGGCCGCAACACCGGCTATGAAAATCTTCGGGTCTATCGCCTCGGACTTGCCGTGAAGGATGTGTATGCCGTGCAGCACCGCAGCCCCTGCAACAATAGGCGTGGACATGAGAAACGAAAATCTGGCTGCCTCCTCCCTCCTCATTCCCAGAAAAAGTCCGCCCGATATGGTTATCCCGCTTCTGGAGACGCCGGGAATTATGGCGATGGCCTGCGAAACACCTACAATCACCGCATCTAAAACCGATATGTCATCAACACCGGTGATTTTAATGCTTCGTTTCTCAGCAAAATACATAACTACGCCGACAACCACAAGGGAGGCCGCAATGACCCACGGGCTTCTGAGATGCTCATCCACATACTTATCAAGGAGTTTTCCTACAACCGCCCCCGGTATCGTGGCTATTATGAGGAGCATTAAGAGGCGATGTTTCCTCAGCAGTATCTCTACCCAGTCCCTGAAGAAAACCACCAGAAGGGCAAAGAGCGTACCCACATGGAGGGCTATATCAAAGGACATCGTGTCAATTACGCCTTTCCAGCCCAAAAACCACGGCACAAGAATCAGATGTGCGGTGCTGCTTACCGGCAGAAACTCGGTAATGCCCTGCACTATTCCCATAATAATAGATTGTAGTATTTCCATTGCGTTTTATCTCCTGTTATTGTTACACGCCTGTGCTCATACCGGCACTATAACCGGCATTATCATAGGGCGTTTGTCTGTCTTATTTCTGATATATTTCTTCAGGGCGCTCAGGATTTTCGCGTGCAGGACGTTCATATCCCCGTGGGCGCCTTCGTCGGGATTTGAGGCAATTGAGTAGATAATATTGGCTGCCTCTTTTTCCATGTCTCCGGTGTTGCGTTCGAATATAAAACCCTTTGTAATGAACTCAGGGCCTTCCACAACCCTGCCTGTCTCTTTGTTGACCGTTAGGACGACTATGACAAAGCCGTCCATAGCCAGGCGCCGCCTGTCTTTGAGCACCATGTCGCCGATGTCGCCAAAGCCTTTGCCTTCTATGGAGACACGTCCGGCCGGCACGCTGTTTGTGCGGGAGGCACCCGACTTATCCAACTCCAGGACGCAGCCATTTTCCAGAATATAGATGTTTTGCCGGGGGATACCGAGGCTCTCGGCCAGTTTGGCGTGGTAAACAAGGTGTCTGTATTCACCGTGTACGGGTATAAAATAACGGGGTTTGACTATATTTATCATCAGCTTCAGCTCTTCCTGAGAGGCGTGCCCTGAGACGTGCACCTGGGAGATTCTATCATAGATGACATTGGCGCCCCGCCTGAAGAGGTGGTTTATAATCCTGCCAACGGCGCGCTCGTTTCCCGGAATAGCCCGGGCGGAGATTATTACCGTGTCAGCAGGGGCAACCTTGATGTGTTTGTGCTCGTTCATTGCTATCCTTGTCAGGACACTCATAGGCTCGCCCTGGCTGCCTGTCATTATGATGACAGTTTCGCTCGGGGCGAGGGAGTTAATCTGCTCGACCTTCATCCACGGGTCGCCGCTCATTGAGAGGTAGCCGAGATCGAAGGCGATCTTTGCGTTAGAGATTATACTCCTGCCACAGAGGATAACCTTCTTGCCAAACTCGGCGGCAACATCTATGGCCTGCTGAATCCTGTGGATATTCGACGCGAAGGTGGCTATGATAATCCTGCCGTCGGCCTTAGAGAATATGTCATGGAAGGCGCGTTTAACTATCTTTTCTGATGGGGTGAAGCCGGGTTTTTCGGCATTTGTACTGTCTGACAGCATAGCAAGGACGCCACGTTGTCCATATTCAGAGAATGTGCCGAAATCCAGAAGCTCGTTATCCACGGGTGAGGAATCGAACTTGAAATCCCCCGTGTGGATGACCACCCCTGCGGGGGTGCTTATGGCAAGCCCCACGCCGTCGGCTATGCTGTGCGTCACCCTGATGAATTCCACTACGAAATCGCCAAGTGTAACCTTGTCTCTGGGCTTTACCCTTACGAAGTTAATGTTCTTTACGTTATGTTCCTTTATTTTGTCTTTTATCAGGCCGAGCGTAAGCATGGTGCCATGTACGGGGACAGGCATTCCGAGGTCGCGAAGGAGAAAGGGCAGCGCCCCTGTGTGGTCTTCGTGGCCGTGCGTTATGATAATTCCCCTGAGTTTTTTCTTTCTTTCTATGACGTAGCCATAGTCGGGGATAACAAAGTCAACCCCAAGTAAATCGTCCTCAGGGAACATCAGCCCGGTGTCAACGATAATCATGTCGTTTTGAGTCTCGAACACGGTCATGTTCGCGCCTATTTCCTCCACCCCGCCAAGGGGTATGATCATCAATTTGTCAGACATTTCTTTTTCCTGTTCATCATTTTATAAGCATTTCCAATACCGCCTTTTGCGTGTGAAGACGGTTTTCTGCCTGGTCGAATACGGCGCTACGCGGGCCTTCGATGACAGAGTCAGTTATCTCCTGCCCCCTGTGCGCGGGAAGACAGTGCAGCACTATGCAGTCTGGTTTGGCGTATGACAATAGTTCATCGTTTATTTGATAAGCGGCGAATTTCGATTGTTTCTCCGCGGCCTCCGCCTCGTTGTCGCCCATGCTTATCCAGACGTCGGTATAGAGGACGTCGGCCCCTGCCGCGGCGGCCTTTGGGTCTCGCACAATGGTTATCCTGCCACTGGTATCTTTTAAAATATCTGGCGTTGGTTCATAGCCTTCAGGTGCGGCGACGGTCAAATCCATTGCCATCTGCGCCGCGCCTTCAATTAAGGAATTCGCCACGTTGTTGCCGTCTCCTATGTAGGCAATTTTGACACCTTTAAGCTGCCCTTTTTTTTCTTTTATCGTCATTAAGTCGGCCAGAATCTGGCACGGGTGGTGTGTGTCCGTAAGGCCATTAATCACGGGGACAGACGCATACTCGGCGAACTCGGCCGCGATTTTATGTTCAAATGTGCGGATGACTATACCTCTGAGGTAACGTGAAAACACGCGCGCCGTATCGGCGATGGTCTCGTCTCTGCTTAACTGGCTCTCGCCCGGCCTGATATAGACCGGCTGCCCGCCAAGCTGGTAGATGCCCACCTCGAATGAGATTCTTGTACGGGTTGATGTCTTATAAAACAACATCCCGATACTGCGCCCACGCAGTGGCTGTTTACCCGCCGCCCTGCCGCTTTTAAAATCTGCCGCCCTATCAAGCAGTACTGCTATTTCAGAGGCCGTGAAGTCTTTTATGGTAAGGAAATCCCTTTTACTGTTCACGAGAGCCTCTCCATGACTTCCTTTAGCACGCTTATCAGCCGGTCAATGTCCTCCTCCGTCACAATCAAAGGAGGCATGAATCTCAGCGTATTTCCCGCCGTGCAGTTGATTAATACCCCGCGCTCAAAGCAGGCCTGAACCACCATAGAGCAATCTCTGGTAAGCTCCATGCCGATTAAAAGCCCCTTTCCTCTGATACTTATGATTATCTTTGGGAACTGTTTATGCAATTTCCCGAGGGAATTCATAAGATACTCTCCCATTCTTCGGCACTCACTGAGCATGATGCCGTCCTCAAGCAATGTCTCTATTGTGGCAAGGGCCGCGGCGGCCGCAAGTGGGTTGCCGCCGAATGTGGAGCCGTGGCATCCCGGGGTAAAGGCCTTTGCCACCTCCTCCCGTGCCAGCGTTGCCCCGATGGGCACTCCACCGCCAAGTCCCTTTGCCAGTGTCAGGATGTCCGGCTCTATGCCATATTGCTCATAGGCGAACAATGTCCCCGTCCTGCCAGTGCCGGTTTGTATCTCATCAAGGATCAACAAAATTCCAAGTCTCGTACAAAGCTCCCGAACATGTTTAAAATAATCATCAGAGGGTATCTTCACCCCGCCCTCGCCTTGTATTGGCTCAAGCATAATGGCGCAGGTGTTCTCATCAATGGCCGACTTAAGGGCCTCGTAGTCGTTAAACGGGACGTAGGAAAATCCCGGCAGAAGCGGCTCAAAGCCCGCGTGAAATTTCGGCTGACCTGTGGCCGTCAGGGTTGCCATTGTGCGGCCGTGAAAAGAATTCAACGCGGTGATTATACCGGTCTTCTCCGCGCCAAAACGCTCTTTCGAGTGTTTTCTTGCCAGTTTTATCGCCGCCTCGTTGGCCTCAGCGCCGGAGTTGGAAAAAAATACCTTGTCCGCAAACGAATAATCACACAGCAGCTTGGCCAGCTTTATCTGAGGTTCGCTGTGATACCAATTCGAGACATGCACGAGTTTCTGTGCCTGCTTCTGTATGGCAACGACGAGCCTTGGGTGGCAGTGTCCCAAAATGTTTACGGCAACACCGGCCAGAAAATCCAGATATTCCTTGCCGTCAGCGCCCCAGAGCTTCATCCCTCTGCCCTTTACCAGCACCACAGGGAAACGCTTATATGTGTCCATCAGATATTGGTTTGAGTCGTCTATTAATTTCTTAACGTCCATTGCCTCATCGTCCTTTTATTTGCTCTTTAATGGCGGCGGCCAGAAGCGGGAACATTATCTCATGGTGGCCTATGAGATTAATGGCCGAGTTACTGTCTGGCGCCGGTCTTTTCAGCACATTGACCTGTGCGCGGTAGTGGCTTATAAAGTCCATATTTATAGTGGTAAAGTGCTCCACCTTACTGCCGGGGCCGCTGATATTTCGGGCCAGATTGAGCGCCTTCATAAAGACCTCAGGTATTATGACGGCAGAGCCAAGATTTATGAATACGCCGCCCTCAAGTCCGCCGAGGAGGGTTGCAAGCAGCCGGAAATCCCTCAGACTCCCCTCCCCTATGGCCCTGCCATCGGCCTCCGGGTGCATGTGAATGATGTCTGTCCCAACGGCGACATGCACCGTAACGGGCAGCCCTAACTCATAGGCGCGGGCGAAGATGCTTATCTCTTTATTTTTAATCGCCTTGTCATGCGATAAAAAAGACCCTATCGCACTACCAAGCCCAAGGCCGCTGTCAACACCTCTGACAATCGCGGTATTGAGCATAACCCCTGTCTCCTCGGCCATGCCAAATGTTCCCTTGCACAGCTCAGCCGCCACGTCCTCGGAGGTAAATCCGGCAAAGGCAAGCTCAAAGTCATGTACGATAGACGCCCCGTTTGTGGCAACCGCGGTAATCACACCGCGCTCCATCAAATCAATGATAATGGGTGACAGGCCGACCTTAATTGGATGTGCGCCCATGCCGAGGATGACGGGATGGCCGTTTTCACGCGCCCCGGCGATACGTGCCGCCGCGCGCCGGAGGTCTGCCGCCCCGAGGATGTCGGGAAGGCTCAATAAAAACTCCCCAAATAGTCCGCCGCGGTCATACGGCCTGCCAATCTTATCAAGGGCGACCTTGCTCTTTCTATCAGCAAGAGAGTATCTCTTCACGCGGAGAATCGCGGGGTCTGCGGCCATCGCCTTATCTTTATCGCTTACATTGTCTGACATCAGCGAATTTTAACATAAAACGGTTGAAATAGCATATATGCAAACTTGAGGTGTGGCTGGACACTTTCAGGCGTCGTTGTTAGTTTTCACCCGCTTTAAATGATACCAGCCCTTACCGCAGGGCAAACACATTAGAAATTGACTCCCTCATTTTTATCATTCCAGACAAGCCGGAATGGCGGAAAGGGACAAGTCGGAATGATTGCATATATATCTTCTGTTTTATTTTCCAAATGCGTTTGCCCTGCCCCTCCCTGTCTCATCCTAAAGAAATATCACGGCGCGCCGATATGTATAAATGTGTTAGTGAGATAGTGGGTTATATGGTATAATTGAAGATGAGGTGCAACATATAGATTATATGGATAACGAGGCACTTGATAAGGTTATACAGAAGGTAAGGGAAGGCCTTAAGGCCGAAGGCGGGGATGTCGAAGTCGTCGGCTTAAAAAACGATGTGCTGTATGTCAGGCTTTTGGGTTCATGCGAGACGTGCCCGATGTCTGGCCTTACGATGAAGAATTGGGTCGAGAAGACTTTTATGGATGCGCTGCCGTCCATTAAGGGGGTCAAGGCGGTCTGATGAGACGCCGACTCCTTTTTATCATTATTCTGGTGTGCGCCGCCCTTGTGTGTTATCATGGCATATCGCGCGCGACCATTACTCCCGTAACGCAGATTAAGGATATTCGTTATTTCGCCTCAAAGGAATATGTGCGCGTCGTTATTGACCTTGTCTCCTTAACAAACTTAAAAAAAGGCGAGCTGAAAGACAGCAAAAAAATATATTTTGACCTCGAACACGCCTCGTCACTGTCTTTCATGAAGAAGACAATAGATGTGGATAACTCCATCATCAAGAGGATTCGCGTCGGACAGTTCGACAAGGACACCGTCAGGGTAGTCATGGACCTCGACAATTTCGAGGAGTACAAGATTTTCACATTGACCAACCCTGACAGGGTAGTCGTTGATATATACGGCGCCAGGGACATCCCCCCCGTTGTTGAAAATATTGAAAAGGAAAATCATGATAAGCCCTCAGCCACCCCCGAGGTGGTCATGGAGGCCAAAGAACCGGAAATAATTAAAGAATCCAAGGTAATTAAAGAACCAGAAGTAATTAAAGAGGCGGCTAAACAGTCGGAAAAGCCTAAAGAACTGGAAAAAGGATTGGAAAAGGGCAGTGATACGGACAAACCCACGGAGAAAACCCATGAGTCCACCGACACGGGCAGACTCAAGGCCAAAGAACAAGGTGGGCAGCCAGGAGGCGATGCCCTCATAGCCAGAAAGACAATCGTCATAGACCCAGGACACGGTGGCCATGACCCCGGCGCTATGAGTAAAAGCGGCCTCAAAGAAAAGGACGTTGTCCTTGATATATCACTGATGCTTGCAAAGATACTCAAAGAGAAATATTACTTTGAGGTATATATGACCAGAACCGACGATACGTTCATCTCGTTGGATGAGCGCACGGCTATTGCCAACGGCAAAAGGGCGGATATGTTTGTCTCCATTCACGCTAACGCCAACAACTCGCCATCCCTAAGGGGAATAGAGACATATTTTCTGAACTTCTCTAACTCCGACGAGGCCCTGCGAGTGGCAGCCCGCGAAAACGCCATATCCATAAAGCAGATGAAAGAGGTTCAGTCCGACCTCGGCCTCATCCTGGCGTCGCTGGCGCGTGAGAGCAAACGTGATGAGTCGCTGCACCTCTCACACTATATTCAAAAGTCCATGATCTCCAAAATCGGCAAAAAATACAAAGGCGTAACCGACCACGGCGTCAAACAGGCCTTGTTCTACGTCTTAGTCGGGGCGTCCATGCCGGCAGCCCTTGTTGAGGTATCATATATTACTAACAACACAGAAGAGAGGCTGCTTAACACGGACGACTACAAGAAGGTCTTGGCCGAGTCCATCGCCGCTGGTATTAATAAATATGTCTCCTCACTGCCTGACGCCACACAGTATGCCAAGGCGTCGCCCCATAGAAAATAGTCTGGCAACGATGAGCTTCTCGCCTGAATTTAAGATTGCCGTTTACGTGATTTTTATCGTGGCAACGTATTTAACGAGGGATGTGGCAATTCTTCTTATTTCCGGCGTGGCCGCCGCGTGTTTTTTTTTCCTGTATCCTGATAGGGCTATCCGCAGGGGTTTATTGCCGATTTCCATATTTCTGATTGTGACGTTTATGAGTGGGCTATTTTTTACCGGCGGCAGGGTTATTATGTCTTTGCCGGGGGTGGATATAACCCATGAGGGCCTGGGCGACGCAATTGTGAAGACAGCGAGGGTATTTCTTATGATAGTCGGGGCTAAAATCCTGATGCTCACCACAAGCGCAGACGATATGATTGCGGGGTTAAACCGGATGTTGCCCTCGTCCGGGGCCGCGGAGAAATCTTCTGTCAGGGATTTTGTGGAGATTGCGGGGATGGCCATGAAGGCATTTCCGGCGATTGCGCTAAGGCTTAAAAGTGATTTCAGGGAGAGGGCCGCGGTCTCCGGTTTGCAGGGTTTGCCCAATCTTGTAGACAAGGCGCGGCTTTCGGCGTCTCTTATCATCCCCCTGCTTGGGGATATTATCAATTCGCCGGAGAAAGTCTTTGTTGAACTAACAGAAAATACTAATGAAAAGGAGAGCCATGTTAGACGTATTAATTAAAAACGCACTCATATGCGACGGCACCGGCGGGCAGCCTTACTCAGCCGACATTGGGGTATCCGGCGCGAAGATAGCCGTCATCGCAGACAGCATAAACCTCAACGCCGAACTCACCATAGAGGCCGGAGGGCTTATTGCCGCACCGGGCTTTATTGACGTACACAGCCATTCTGAATTCAGCCTTACCACGCACCCAGAGGCAGACTCTAAACTCCTTCAGGGTGTTACGACAGAGATAAACGGCAATTGCGGGTTTTCGGCGGCGCCAATTTATAATGACGCACAGCAGCAACTGGAGAAGGAATTCCTTCACCACAGGGTGCAAAAACGCTGGCAGACCTTTAAAGAATATAACAAGGTTCTTTCTGAGGCAAAACCGGCTATAAATTTCGCCACCCTTACCGGACAGGGAAACATTCGCGGCTCCGTACTTGGATACGAGAACGTGGAAGCGACAAGCGGCGATATAGAAAAGATGGCGGCACTGCTGAGGGAGTCTGTTGCCGACGGCTCAATCGGCCTGTCCACCGGCCTGATATACTCCCCCGGCGTGTTCTGCACAAACGATGAACTTATCGGGCTTATAAGGCGCTCAGGTGTGGCCCCGCTGATTTACGCAACCCACATGAGAAGTGAAAGTGACGCCCTCATTGAGTCCATCGAAGACACCATAGAGGTTGGACGGCAAACCGGCATAAAGATTCACCTCTCACACCTGAAAACGGCGGGCAAACAAAATTGGCACAAGATTGACGCCGTCATTAATTTGATAGAAAAGGCTGCCTCTGAGGGTATCAAGGTCACATGTGACCGCTACCCTTATACGGCCTCACAGACCTCGCTTGATACTGCCCTCCCCGCGTGGACATATGAAGGGGGAGATGAGGCGGAGCTGGCGCGGTTGAATAACCCAACCGAGTTAAAAAGAATCAAGGCGGAGACGGCCGCCTTTCGCGATAATGACAGCTATTGGAAAGGCGTCCTTGTGTCTTCCGTAAAGACAGAAAAGAACCGGCACTTAGAAGGCATGAGTATCGCCGATGCCGCTTCTGCCGCGTCGGTTAAACCCATAGATTTTGCCATTGGCCTGTTAATTGAAGAGCGGCTTGCGGTAGATGCCATATTTTTTTCGATGAACGAGGACAACCTGAGGCGCATCCTGTCTTTGCCAATGTGCATGGTAGGGTCAGACAGCTCCGTAAGGCCGATTGCCGGACATAATGGAAATGGCTCAAACGGCCAATCTGGAAAACCCCACCCGCGTGGCTTTGGGAGTTTCCCGAGGTATCTAAGCAAGTACGTCCTATCGGAGGGCCTGATGTCCCTGCCTGAGGCAATAAGGAAGATTACGGGGTTGCCTGCTGAGACCTTTGGATTAAAAGACCGCGGAGTGCTGAGGGAAAATGCGTATGCCGACATAACGCTCTTCAATGAAAATACAATCAGAGACACCTCAGAGTATGCCTCACCGTGGAGTGCCCCTGAGGGCATTGAATATGTATTCGTTAATGGCCGCCTCGCCGTCAAAGACGGTACCCTCACGGCAGCGAGGGTCGGCATGGTATTATAGCCCCCTGTATGGCTCCTGCTTCAGCAATTCTCAATGAATATGAAAGGAGACATGAATAAAGGAAGCGCTAAGGGATTTATCCTTAGCGTCTATCCTATTCCAGCGTATTTTAAGACAGTAGGAAGTAATTATTTTGTCCGATTTTTTCAAAATAACTACCTCCCATCGTAAATATTACCGCCTGCGCCTTCCCATTCATTGTGAATTACTGGATTGCACTGATACTTGCTTAAACTAATACAATCAGTTATAATCACTGAGATACTTTATAGATTTCTGTCAGCATAGAGGGCACTTATGACTTCAGGTATGATGGTTACGCATTCATTCATCAGGGAAGTATTCGTAGGACTGTATGCTACTTCTCTTATGCTCCTGTTTTTTTTGTTCATTGGTTTTTATAAGGCCGTTTATTATATAATAGCACCATTAAGTATCATTTATGGCGGTTTAATTATATCGCTAAAAAGATTGTTAGCATCTAATAATATGCTCGTGCCGCATTTGAAAGTGCGGACATTATTTTATGTGCACATAACTATTTATATATTATATTGTATCATATTTAATTATTTTATTACTATAAAAGAATATATGCCTTATAAACATAGAGAATTGCGATTTATCGGAAACGCCGATATAGTGTATTCTTATTATTTTACTCTTATAGAGCTGCTGTATTATTGGACATTGTATTATCATTATAAATATATATCAGATAAATACAAAACACCATATGTTCTATATTGGCCTTTTTATATAATATGCTTTACCATTACGGCATGTCTTTATATTTTTGGTGTCATGGGAGTAGTGGGAGCATCAAACCATACAATGCTTGTTCTTATAGTCATGTATAAGGCATTATATTCATTCGGATGGCAGTTAATTATGATGTATTTATGTGATTGCTATATAAAGCATAATGAAAGCCATAATTTGCGTACCCTTAATCTGTCAATTTTTACTATATTTATTTTAATCATTATTGCAGCCTTAATAGTGGGTGGTGAAATTAATCTGTATCCCCCTAAGCTATTCCTCTCGCATGACTTCGTAACTACAAAAATAAATGAAATATCAATATTATTTTGTTTATTGATTGTTTATAAGGGTATACATTCCAATAAAATGATAAAACTCTTATCTTATATAAGTATAATAATAGGTAATATTATAGCTATATGTTATTTTATGCCGTTTATTGACAGAATGAGGGCAGATTTCTACATAATCTGCCCCTCACTGCTCTTGGATTCTGTTATCATTTCTATTATGTTATATAGGTTTGCCATGTATTTACTTAAAAAGCATTTCATTATTCTTGTGCAAGGAGCTTGAAATGACTTCAGGTATGATGATTATGAATTCGGTGAGTCAGGATATATTCAGCAAACTGGCTATTTATCAGGAGATTGCTCCGATGTTATTCGTATTACAGATGATTTATATAGTTGTTATTAGTCTAATATCGCCATTAATTGCTGTGTATTCAGCTTTAATTATAACGCTAATAATAGTGTTAAAACATAATAAATCAGTCATCCCACTCTTGAAAGTACGAATACTATTTTATATTCATATAGGTATTTATGAATTATATTATATTGTGTTTAATTATATGATATTTATCAAATCGCATTTACAGGGCGATTTGCAATATATCGGTGATACTGATATATTGTGTTCCTATTATTTTATATTTATAGAGCTGTTATATTTCTGGACGTTGTATTATCATTTTATGTATATATCAGATAAGTACAAAACATCGTATGTTCTATCTTGGCCTTTTTATATAATCTGTTTTGCTTTTCCGGCATTGTTTTATATGTTTGGCATCAAAGCTGTATTGAATATAATATCATACAACAAAATGCTTCTTCTTATTGTTGTATATAAAGCTTTTTATTCATTTGGATGGCAGCTAATTATGATGTATTTAATGGATAAGTATAAAAAATATAAAAACAACAATCAATCTCGCAACGTAGTATTATTGAGTATTACCACATTTGTTATGATTCTTGTTTTATCGTTAATGGTAAAATACAATATTAGCCTGAGTTCGAATAAGTCTATCTGGAGTGTAGATTATATAATATTTAAAATTGCTGAAATATTAAATTTATATTATCTATTGATAATTTTCAAGTTTATACACGCCGACAAGGCAAAAAGATACCTATCTTATATAAGTATAATAATATGCGACATTATAGTTATAAGTTATTTTATGCCATTTATTGATAGAATGAAAATAGATTACTACATAATATCTCCCTCATTGTTGTTAAATTCAGTTATTATTTCCATTATATTATACAGGTTTACTGCATTATTACTTAAAAAGCTCTTCAAGCTTGCGCAAGGTGCTTGAAAATGATGATAGGTCCTTTTCGATGGAATTATCGAATATCTTCTTAGATTCGCTACATGAATCCGGTAACCCTTTTATATAAACCATAATTCCTATGAGTTTTCCTCCAGGACACATTGCATAGCAGTGAATATGAGCTATGAATCTTAAATCGGTTAATACATGGTACGAAAGGTCCGAGATTTTAAAAAATAGCATATCATCTGATATCAAGCATTCTCGAATACACATTGCACTCTCATAACTGCCATATCTGCCATCACTATTAAAATCCTCACAGCATTGTTGAGAATTACAAGCGTATTCGTCAGCACCGCCGGTTGATTCACAGAGTTTCCCGTAATATCTACAAACTTCAGCTATATTTGACGGCATAGCAACCTCCTCATTGTATGTTTAGACGGTTCATAAAATTAGGATTTTAACGGAGACAACCCAAGCGTTTGCATTGTCTCCGTTTATCACCCTGACCTGTGCTGCTTCTATGAACTTTTTGATGTCACGGTTGTAGAGACCGTCGCAAGGGCGTTTACAGATGACAGCGCGCCCGAGGCAAGGTTTTTGTACACATCTGCCGCCGACTTCGACGCCTCTATCCGCAGTTTGGCCTGCTCGGATAGCCGCTTTAACTCCAACTCCGCCTGTTTTACACTCTGGTTGGTTGACTCTATGTTGCTCTGTGAGTTGAGTCTGCCAGTCTGTATAAACAGGTCATATGCCTTCGTCATCGCGCTCACTTCCTGGCCATATGCGGTTATATCTGAGCGGTACTTATCAAGGACATTCTTCGTCTGCGATTCGGACATCTGGAGATTTGTCTTAAAGCCGTTGAGTTTCGAGCTATACGCGTCAAGTTTCAACTTGGCCTCTTTCGACTGGTTTTCTATATTGACAGAATCTACCGTCGCCTTGGTCTTTAAACCATCCGATTTGACCTGATATGCCCTCACGTCGGCTTCATATACTTTTACCTTCTCCATCTCCCCTCTCATTGCGGCCTCATACATATTGAACTCCGCCGTCTTGGACTGCACCAGCGTGTGATATGCCTCAACACTCGTCTTAAACGTGGACAGCCTCGCTTGCTCAAAATCGCCGTAGACCTTCGCCGCCTCCATCTCCGTCTTATATACAGCTATCATCGCGTTCACCGCCGAAATCTGCTCCTTGTATATATCCACCGCCGCCTGTCTCCTGTGCTGCTCTTCGCTTAACATACCGTCAAGCTCGGTCTTGTAGATTTGCATTTGAGTAGAGGCCGCCCGTATCTCTGCCTCATGCACATCTGCCGCCGTCTTGTACGCGCCCAGTCTCGCTTTGTATCTCTCCACCTGCAGGTTGTATAGCTTTATCCCCGCGTCAAGCACCGCCTTGGACGCGTTGAGGCTGCGCTCTTTCAACGAATTGTGAAAGTGTATCAACAGGCCTTCAAGCGATATGGCCTTGTCCAGCGAGTATTTGCGGTGTTCTACATACAGCTCTGCCCGCTTTATCGCTATGTCCCTCGTCATTGATGACGCGTCCTTTACCGCCTTATTTCTGGCGCCTTCCTCAAGCGATACCATCGCCCCCGTCGGCATCGTAAATCCATACGCAGCATAACCCCGCCGCGCCTCGCCAATGGCCGTCTGCGCCTCAATGTTCTGTCTGTCTTTCGCCCGCTCCCATAACAGCCGCTCGTCATCAGGATTAATCCCCGTGCCGCCGTTTTTCACGTCGTTTATCAGCAGCGTTTCAATCGCTTCTTTCAGATGCGAAGTGTACTCTTGCTCGTTAAAGTTGTAGTGCGCCGACCAGTCGCTGTATAAGTTGGACGGCACGATGATGTCGTCCTCCGGCATCATCTCCGTAAATGGCATGATAGATATTGTCGGAGAATTTGGAGCGCCAAAACTCTCCAACGCCGGCGGCTCAGGAATACTGATTGACGGCTTTTCAGGGAGACTATAACTTTCCCCTATCTCCGGCATTACCGGCACGTCAGGTAATGTCGCGTCCGGTTTATCAGGATAGGTCAACACAGGTCTCTCGACATCAAACTCCGGTACAGTCACAGGGGCAACGGCGTCAATTGAGAAGTCCGGCACCTCCGGTACCTCAGCGTCAAAGCTGGTAATCGCCGGGCTGTCCGGCTTCATGCTCATTATTTTGTTGAGCGCCTCAGTAGATTTGTCATAAACAGACCAATCCCATACCGTAGGTTTGCTAACTGTCAGCTCCGTCGAAGCGATACTTGAAAGGTTATCAACGAACTGCTGTGCGTTGCTCAACTGGCTCTGCGCGAAGTTTTGCGCCGTTTTTACTATCTCGCTCGGGTCAGTTACTGCCATGTCTCTTTCCTCCTGATATATTACAAATTAGGCAGTAGGATTACCGCCTTGTGAAATATTTAAAAGATAGAGGCATTGAGGGCGCCGCCCTCAAACTCCCGCAAGGAGGGTAACCCTCCTTGACCTGTATTTGCCTCAGCCCTCACATGCGTATAACATATTATAGCATATATTTATATAAAAGTAAACAGATTATATTATAAATAATGTAATATGGATTATTTGTCGCGTCCTCATCTCCGGTTCCCCGCATTGTTGACTTTTTGCTCGATTACGGGTATCATATGCAAGTTAGCCAAGGCAGATACTGCAATCGCCACAGAGGAGGCAGCTGTATGGAAAATGAAAAAGGCTTAGGGTTACAGGTGGATATCGCTAATTTTATTGACTTCATAAAGTCTTCTTTTAACGCAACTCTGGAAAACATATATGAAATACAAGAATTAAGCGAAAAAGTCCTCTCCGAGATATCCAAAAATGAAAAAGCTATCCACGACGACGCTGAAAAGGCTCTAAAGGACTTTCTGAACACTTCGAGAAAAAGCAGGGAAGAATTCAGAAACGTAATGGAAAACAGTTTCAAGCAGCTCGAAGATATATTCAAAAAGGGATGATCGTGAAAAAGGGGTACTTTGGAGGTTATGGTGGCCGCTATGTGCCGGAGACACTTATCCCCGCCCTTGAGGAGCTGGATGGCGCATTTAGGGCACTTAAAGCCGACGCAGGCTTTCAGGCACAGTTGCGCCAGCTTAACGCCGATTACATTGGACGGCCAACCCCGCTTTACTTCGCTGAAAAATTAACCGCTCAACTATCCGGTGCCCGCGTTTATCTGAAACGCGAGGACCTCGCACACACAGGCGCCCACAAGATCAATAACGCCGTAGGGCAGGCCCTGATGGCCATTAAGATGGATAAGAAGAGATTGATTGCCGAGACCGGCGCCGGGCAGCACGGCGTTGCCACAGCCACAGCCGCCGCGCTGTTTGGCCTGGAATGCGAAATCTACATGGGTTCTGTTGACGCGAAAAGGCAGTCGCTCAATGTATTCAGGATGAAACTACTTGGGGCGAAGGTTACAGAGGTACACATGGGTTCACAGACGCTCAAAGATGCCATAAACGAGGCACTAAGGGACTGGACGGCCAATGTCTCTACAACACATTATGTGATGGGCACGGTTTTTGGCCCTCATCCCTATCCAACAATAGTCAGGGAGTTTCAATCAATAATAGGGAAGGAGGCAAAGCGGCAAATCCTGAAGGCTGAGGGACGACTGCCGGATTGTCTGATTGCCTGCGTAGGCGGTGGAAGCAACGCGATGGGTCTGTTTCATGCCTTTTTGACTGATAAGCGGGCAGGGAATATTAAATTCATCGGCGTTGAGGCCGGTGGAGAGGGAATCAACACTGGCAGACATGCCGCTCGTTTTGCAGGGGGAAGCACGGGAGTTCTTCAGGGCACCAAGAGCTATTTGCTTCAGGACAACGACGGCAATGTCCTCGGCACGCATTCAGTGTCCGCCGGCCTTGACTACGCCTCAGTAGGCCCTGAACACGCGTGGCTACATGACATTAATGCCGTCAAATACACGTACGCAACTGACAAAGAGGCACTCAGCGCATTCGAAACCCTCGCACGCACAGAGGGCATAATCCCAGCCCTTGAGTCATCCCACGCGGTAGCCGAGGCAATAAAAATAGTACCGCAATTGCCTAAATCATCAATCGTCATAATAAACCTCTCCGGCAGAGGCGACAAAGACGTGGAACAAGTAGCGAAAATACAGGGGTGATAGCACATTGACCGCTTTACTCCCCACGCCCGCAGCATTTTTTGAACTTCTTGCCGCTTCCGCATGAACACGGGTCGTTTCTTCCCGTTTTCTTGCCTTTTCTTACCACCTGTACGCTCTCAGCGTCACTTCTGTTATAGAACACCTGCTGTCTCTTAGGGGCAGCCACCGCCGCCGGTATCGCCTCCCCCTCCGCATGTATCTGTATGTGGAACATGCGGCTCAGGAACTCCGACGTTATCCTGTATGTCATATCGGCAAACATGTCAAACGCCTCTTTCTTGTATTCAACCAGCGGGTCCTTCTGCCCGTATCCCCTCAGGCCTATGCCCTCTTTCAGGTGGTCCATTGCCAGCAGGTGGTCCTTCCACTGCGTGTCAAGTATTTGCAGCAGCGTCTGCTTCTCAAGGTAGCGTATCAAATCGGGCGATGTGTTTTTCTCCTTCTCTTCATAATGCCGCTGCGCTATCTCAAGTAATCTCTCCCTTATGATATTTAAATTGGCGGCCTCGCCAAGGGTTTCCTTTAAATAACTCCTCGGTACCTCAAATACGCCGTATGCCGAATCCCACAGGGCGTTCATGTCCCATTCCTCAGCATACGTATCTTCAGGGCAGTGTGCCGCTATAAGGTCTTCCACCGTGTCCTTTATCATGTCTGTTACCTTTTCTTTCAATGAGTCTGAACTCAGTATCTCCTTCCTGAACGAGTATATCTCCGTCCTCTGCTTGTTCATAACGTCGTCGTACTCAAGCAGGTGCTTTCTTATGTCGAAGTTGTGCGCCTCAACCTTTTTCTGCGCGTTGGCTATCGCCTTTGAGACCATCGAATTTTCAATCGGCACATCGTCTTCCATCCCAAGGCGGCTCATCAGGCCGGCTATCTTGTCAGAACCGAAGATTCTCATCAGGTCATCCTCTAACGATAAATAGAATTTCGATAACCCCGGGTCCCCCTGCCTTCCTGAGCGTCCCCTCAACTGGTTGTCTATTCTTCTGGCCTCATGCCGCTCCGTCCCCAGTATATACAACCCGCCCGCCTCAATGACCTTGTCTTTCTCCTCGGCACACAACTGCTCTGCCCTTGATAGGGCGTCTTTAAACTGCTCCGGCGTGTAGTCCTTTGTCTCCCGCAACATATCGTGGGCTATCCCCTTAGGGTTTCCACCTAAGACGATGTCCGTCCCGCGCCCCGCCATGTTTGTCGCTATCGTTACGCCGCCATATCTGCCGGCCTGGGCGATTATCTCCGCCTCTTTTTCATGATATTTCGCGTTTAACACGCTATGGGGTATCTTTGCTTTTTTAAGCTCCCTCGATAAGACCTCAGACTTCTCTATGGAAATTGTGCCCACCAGCACGGGCTGGCCTTTTTCGTGGCAGCCCAGTATGTCGGCCGTTACGGCGTTAAATTTGGCCTGCTCAGTCTTGTAAATGGAGTCCGGCTGGTCAACCCTTGACATGGGTTTATTCGTCGGGATTACCATCACATCAAGGTTATAAATCTTTCCGAATTCCTCCGCCTCTGTATCTGCCGTGCCGGTCATACCGGCCAGCTTGTTGTACATTCTGAAGTAGTTCTGAAAGGTTATCGTGGCCAACGTCTGGTTTTCGCTTTCTATTTTTACGCCTTCTTTTGCCTCTATCGCCTGATGAAGGCCGTCTGACCAGCGCCGCCCGGGCATCAGACGCCCCGTGAACTCATCCACTATCAGCACCTCACCGTCAGAGATAACATAGTCAACATCCCTTTTATAAAGATGATGCGCCTTGAGGCCCTGCAGGACGTGATGCACGAGTTCTATGTTTATCGGGTCAAAGAGGTTATCCACCCCCAGCAATCTTTCGGCGTGTACTCCACCTTCTTCAGTAAGAATGGCGTTTTTTGTCTTTTCGTCTATCGTGAAATCAATGTTTATCTGTAATTTGGGGATTATCCTGTTTATATTGTAGTACTTGTCAGTGGATTCCTCAGACGGGCCTGAGATTATCAGGGGCGTTCTGGCCTCGTCAATAAGGATGCTGTCAACCTCGTCAACGATGGCATAGTTCAGCTCCCGCTGGACATAGTCCTGCAGCTCATACTTCATATTATCCCTTAGGTAGTCAAAGCCGAATTCGTTGTTTGTACCGTAAGTGATGTCGGCGCGATAGGCCTCCTGGCGCGAACACGGCCTAAGGTAATCGTTCTTTTCGTATTCTGACTTAAACGCGGGGTCATAAAGAAACGAGCTGTCGTGCTGAATGACCCCTACGGAAAGTCCGAGGAAGTGATATATCGGCCCCATCCACTGCGTATCCCTTCGGGCCAGGTAGTCATTCACCGTCACCACGTGAACGCCGCGCCCACCGAGGGCGTTGAGATATACGGGCAGCGTGCCAACAAGTGTCTTGCCCTCTCCTGTTTTCATCTCGGCAATCGTCCCGTGGTGCAGCACCATGCCGCCAATAAGCTGTACATCAAAGTGTCTCATACCCACCGTACGCCGCGATACCTCTCTGACTACCGCAAAGGCCTCGTTCAGCAAGGAATCCAGCGTCTCGCCCCTATCTCCATTATTAAGAAGGCGTTCATTAAACTCTACAGTCTTAGCCCGCAGCTCATCGTCTGTCTTTGAGGCAATGCCTGCCTCAAGTGCGTTTATCTCATCCACAAGCGGGAATAGTTTCTTCAGCTCCCGCTCGTTCTTTGTGCCAAATATCTTACTCAGAATCGCGTTTAACATTTATTTTTCCCTCTTCGCAGAAAATACATTATCATAGCCCATTATAGAAAACCCCTGATTGTACCATAATCCACTGTCTTTGCAACATCAGCCAGCGTATTATAATCTATTGTATCAAGAAAAGGCACGGTGGCTATTATCGGCACGGCGGTCAACCGCCTTATCAGGCCGATATTCGTGTTTACCGACATGTCACGAACGCTGGTTGTATTGTTAAAAACTAGTCCGGCAACGGTGATTGCCTTGTTTTTCATATATTCCAGCGAAAGAAGCGTGTGGTTGATAGTCCCAAGCCTGTTGGACGAGACGAGGATGACCGGCAGGTTGAGTTTTTTTATCAGGTCAGAGGCGAAGAATGTCTCCGTAATCGGCACGAGCAAGCCCCCGATGCCCTCTACGATTGCCACAGAGGAGTTGTCTATACAGTCGAAGGATTTATATATTTCAGCGATGTCTATCGTCGTGTTTTCGGCAGTGGCCGCCGCCAGAGGGGCAAGCGGATGAGCGAATCTAATAGGGGTTATTACTTTGAGGTCTTCGGTTGAACCTGTAATTGTCTTTAAGAAAAGGCCGTCTTTGGGAATTAGTGTGTTATTAACATCGGCGCAGCCGGTCTCAATTGGCTTTCTTACTATTACATTAAAACCCTTTTCCATGAGCAGGACGGCCATGAGGGCGCTGACGACGGTCTTGCCCACGCCGGTGTCCGTGCCTGTGACGAAAAACCCCCTCATATCAACACCGGCTGTCCAGCGTAAAGAACTGTCCTGTGACAGTTTTAGTATTAAGTATAAATAAGATCAACTCAGCGGCCTCCTCCACGTCAGACAGCGTGTTGAGTGCGCTGTCTGCTCTGGCAGCCGCAAGGGCCTTTGGATTAGCCAGCCCCATCGGCGTCCCGCAATAGCCCGGCATTACGGCGTTTACCCTGATGTTGCGTGGGGCCAATTCCCCTGCCAGTGACAGCGTAAGGCCAAGCAGGGCGGACTTTGACGCACTATAGGCACACTGCCCGACTGTGCCACTGACTGCCGAGTGTGAAGATATTGTTATTATATGTCCCCCATGTGCCATTAACGGCAGCATCGCCCTAATAACCCTGAAACAGCCGCTCAGGTTTACTGCTATCACCTCGTCCCATTGCCTCTCATTGTATGTGATTAATAACCCGTCGGCGGCAATGCCGGCGGCGTTGATAACATGGTCAATTGTGCCGTATTGGGCCTGTATCAGTTTGGATAGGTCATCTATGTCGCTTCCATTCGTTATATCGGCCCGCACGGGGCGTACGCGTGAGGCGTGTTCTCTAAAATGGTCAAGAAATTTTTCGTCTGCGGTGTTATAGTGGGCGATGACATCATAGTTGTGTTGAAGGAGTTTCAGGCAGACTGCCCTGCCAATTCCTCCTGATGCCCCTGTGACCAGAGCAACGCTCATTTACGGGCCTCAGCCAGGGCATTGGCGAGGTGGGCAATGTCCGCTTGTTCATGGGAGGCCGAAATAGAAATCCGCAGTCGTGGCGTTTTCACTGTCGGCGGCCTGATGGCGGGGACATAGATACCACTGTCAAGCAAACGCCCTGAAATGCGTAAGGTCTCAACCGTAGAATCAAGCACTATGGGAATAATTGGCGTCAAATCCATTGAGACAGAGAATTCCTTTGACAGAAGCATACGGCGGCAGGCGGTGATATTCCCCCTGAGTCTGGAGATTAGCTCCGGGTGAGCCACGACGTAATCAATTGCCGCAAGGGATGCCGCGGCCGCAGAGGCGGGCAGGGCGGTTGAGTATATGAGAGAACGCGCGGTGTTAAATAAATAATCAATTACCGCCTCTGAGGCGGCAACAAACCCTCCGACTGAGCCGAGGGACTTGGAGTATGTCCCCATTTGGATTATATTATTGTCCGGCGTTACGTTAAAATGCGCCAGTGCGCCTTTGCCGTTTCCAAGGACGCCGGTTGCGTGGGCGTCATCAATGTAGAGAACCGTGTCATATTTTCTGCACAACATATGCAGATTATAAATATCAGCGACATCGCCGTCCATGCTGAAGACCGACTCGGTGATGACAAATGTATTGGTGGGGGGATTTTGCGATTTACGAAGCAGCGTCTCAAGGTGGTTAAGGTCGTTGTGTTTATATATATACTTTTTTGCGGCACTAAGCTTGCAGCCATCTACGATACTGGCGTGGTTGAGCGCATCGCTGAAGATGGCGCAGTGGGCATCTGTCAGGGCGGGGATAGCCCCGGTGTTTGCGGCGTAGCCGGAGTTAAACATAACGGCCTTGTCGGCGCCTTTGAATGAGGCGGTCTTGTCTTCCAGCATGGCATGAAGTGAGGTGCCGCCGCTAAGGAGACGTGACGCCCCCGCGCCGTGCCCAAAATCCATGAGGGCATTTTGAGCTGCCCTGACAATCACCGGGTTTGAGGCAAGGCCGAGGTAGTCGTTTGAGGAGAAATTCAGAAACTCACGGCCAGCAATAGTAATCGTCCTGCCCGTGCGGCAGTCTCTGTCTTTGACTGAGCGAAGGAGATCTTGCCTTTTGAGTTCTTCTATTTTATCGTAGTAGTCCATTGGCCGCCGCGCACCGCCGATGCAGACGCGCTATAATCAGAAACATAACACGAATTTTCGGGATAAATCAATCTTCAGGTAAAAAAGTCAGGGCAAACGCGCTATGATGGCATTTTACATGACTCATTTGTTTGCAACATGGTGTCAGGTCTGCTAATTCGTGACTGCTTACTCTTTAACCCTCACGGAAAGTTTTAGGTTTAAACTTCTAAGTAACGCCGAAAGAGTTGAAAATTTTGGATTGCCCTTTCCTGAAAGCATGCGGTACATGCTCTCTCTGCTAAGATTTGATTTTCTGGAAATATTAGAAAATCCCAGTGATTCGGCAACATTACGAAGCGCCAGCAAAAAGGCCTCACAGGAGTCCTCCTCCAGAGCGGCATTAAGATACGAAACTGCCTCTTCCGGGTCTTGTAATGAATCTATCAGAGCATCTCTATAATTTATTGTTTTTTTTGCCATTATCACCTCCTAAGCTTTTATTGCCTATGTTTAACTCCGCTGTCCTTACCTTTGCCCCTTGCTTTTGCTCTAAATCCCCTTGTCGTCATTCCGGCTTGTCCGGAATCAGTCCTTGACCTTTCCCCATTGTCCTATATTCCATATAGTATTGCCACATACGCAGAAGATTAGAGGCCGATTCCAGACAAGCCGGAATGACGGCAAGGATATAAAAGGAGTTAACCGCATAGGCAATTAGCTTATTTAATGTCCGATAGTTGCAAATCTTTAATTTAGTGTAGCCGACAAGCTACTTATTTTTCAAGTTATGGTGATTTTCCCATAGCGATATAGTTGGGGGAAAAGGCGGCGGCAGTTATTTGCGTGATAATAAAGACGAAAGGGAAGTGCAACGCGCCCCACTTCCCTTTCGTACTATGTTGCTGACCTTCTACTGGAGACTTTCTTTTATAACAAGTACCGAACAGTGCGAAAGGGCAACCACCCTTTCCGCAACGCTGCCCATCAGAAGCCTGTTTATCCCAGTCCTTCCATGCGTGCCCATAAGGATGACATTTATGTCCAGCTCCTTCGCCTTGTTAACTATAAACTCGTAGGGATTGCCCACACCGGTAACGGTAACGGCCTTGACCCCCGCGATCCCTGCCGCGGTCTTCACCCGTGCAACTATGTCCTGTGCCTCGGGAAGCCTCGTATCGCTTTGCGCGACTGAAAGCACTGTGAGAGATTTGACCTGCGGGCATCTTTTTGCCATATTTATGGCCTCTTTTTCTGCTGAGGCGCTGAAGGATGAGCCGTCCGTTGCCAGCATAACCCTCTCTCCTTTAACTTCGGAATCTTTGGGCACTACCAGCACCTTGCACGGGGCATAGGCAATTATCTTTGCCGTAACACTGCCCATCAGCATCCTCTTCAGACCGGTCATCCCCCGCCTTCCCATTATTATTACGTCGCTTCTTTTTTCGTAGGACTCTTCGATTATCCCTTCAAAGGTGTCATCTGTCCTTCTTATGACGATATCAAGCTCGACGTTTTCCTCGGCGGCCAGTTCCCTTATGTCATCGAAATATTTCGTGAGTTTGCTGTCTATATGCTCAACAAATGTCATCCCGCCGCTTTCGTAGCCGCCGCTCAATCCATTCACATACAGCAGCGTGAGCTTGATGCCGCAGGATTTGGCTAACAAGAGTGCCTCTTTTATTGCCCCTTCGCTGTATTGCGAACCATCTGTTGCAAGGAGCAGGGATTTTAATTCCCCCATGAGCTGCGTCTTGTACATTATATCCATTTTTGAGACTTCCGTCATTTTCATTCTTGAGACTTCAGTTGCTACCATGATTATCGCCCTCCGGATACAGTCTGTTGTTTTACGGCCAACTTGAGATTAAGCTGGTGCTCGGCGATTAAGCCCTTAATTATGGCCTTAAGTATGATAAATGCGCCAATAAGGAGGGCCAGAATCATTATCGCAAAACTCGTGCTCTTCAACATCTTGACCATACTATCTCCAAGCGGGCTAATCAAACCAAGCTGAGACAGATATACAGGTACCATAAGCCCACGGCTGAATAACACTATCAGCATAATATTGGCCATGACCACTTTTATCATAAACGGCTTGACGTAGGTTGTGCCAATGGCGCCAAGCTGAATGCCAAACAGTGACCCGCCAAGTATCAGCATGGCAAGCCTGATATCAACGAGGCCGTGCAAGGCATATTTTAATGAACCCCCGACACCCATGACAAAGGCTATTACCAGTTCTGTGGCGGATGCCATAAGGCCTGGCGCGCCCAGTACATACATCATTGACGGTACGCCGACAAAGCCGCCCACCGCAATCGTGGCCGCCAGTATTCCAGTGGCAAACCCCAGCGGTATGGTAAACAACACGGAGATTCGGGCGTTTAATGATTTAAAGTACACCATCGTGCCCGGGATGTGGATGGACTGTACCCAACGGGCTAACGCAGTCACTGTTTCCTCGTCGTTTGTGGTCTGATTCTTGTAACTTTTCATGACGTCTTTGAGGATTATAGAGCCAACTATACCAAGTACCACGACAAAGGCCACGCTTACGTAAAGGTTTGAGCCGGCGTCGCCAAAGGCATGTTTAATCTTCTCCTGAATGCTGGCCCCGTAAAGCACCCCTGCCTCGCCTGAGATACCCATGATTACCCCTAATTTAACATCCACCTGACCATACCTGTAACGCTTTATTGCCCCTATGAGAGCCTTAGGAAACTTGTGGCACATGTTGCTTGCAACGGCAACGAGACCCGGAACTCCAAGGCTCATCATCGCGGGCGTTAAGACAAAGGCGCCACCCGAACCAATAAACCCGCTTACTAATCCCCCGATAAACCCGACTATAAACAGATACACCCCGGTCGTTGTTGTTAAGTCAATGAAATTTGAGGCCTGTGCTGCTATATCATGCATGGTTATATCACCTCTTCTCTTTTTTTGCCGAGATACCAATGATATCCCAGAAATTTCCGGTAAAATTACCGTGTACGAACGAGAACAAAAACGCCGTGGCAATTGGAAGGAGCGCGAAGTAGCCTCCCTTTGCAAAAACCTCGTTTAACACGTGTTGTTCCGTAAACAGTATCGTGTAAAGTACCAGAGAAACAACTCCTAAAACAATAGCCTTGCCGTAGTGCTTTTTCCTGAATTTGCTGATGTCTCCTGCCATGATTTCTCTCCTTTAAGTTAGATTTGTTATTTTTGTATAATCCCGGCTTTTACTAAAACAAGCGGGCAGTTAATGTTCTTCCATGTCTCTGACATGCCTTTTTCCTTTCTCTTATGATCTACCACAGGCTCTTCAGGGGACTCCATTATTACACACAATACGTCGTTGTTGACTTTGGCATAGTCCAGCACCGATTGCTTCAGCGTGCCGCTTCCCCGTGTGAAGGTGTAATTAATGCCCTCGGCCTTCAGCTCATCGAAAAAATGCTCGACAATCGGGTCAGTATTCGTTCCCTCAGAGACATACAGAATATCAAGCGTGGCCTTGACTCTCTTACATGTGTTGATTGCGTAAGTCAGTGTCTTCCTTTCGATCTCCGACTCTTTAACGGCAAGGAGAATGTTCCGTTTTTCGTTCATTAACTCCCTTGCGTAGTCGTGGTCGCCTGCCTCGGCAAAGGTTATTGCCGAAAAAATATTATCGAGTTTCTTGCCTAGTTTACCCATACCTAAGTACCTCCTTGTTGTTTTATGCTGCGCATTAACTATCTTTGTATATATCAAGGAACGTGCCAGCCTATAACTTATTGATAATAAACGATTATTATAGGATTGTGGATATGTATGAATCGTTGCAAAATGAAACGCCGCGATCAGAATACCGATACTTTGCCTGCAAATGCCTGTTGCATAAAATGCGTATGATGTTGCATAATGCAACTGGAGGGCCGAATGGTTAATGTTCAAACTAGCATCAGAAAAAAGATAATCTTTGGCTACTTTATCGTACTCGTTATGATAATAGGGTTTTCGTTATTTGCGTTTATTGAAATGGAATACATGGAGCGGGAGATACTGTTTGGTGAGGTAATAAACGAATTTTTCGATACAACACTTGAGATGAGGAGGTTTGAGAAGAATTATTTTTTATATGGCGTAGAAAACGATGTAGATGAGCACCTGCGATACATGAAAAAGGCAATCGAAATAATCAACGGCAATACCGGCACATTCGGCGATGCTTCATACGGCAAAGAGGCGGCGCAGATAAGCGAAAAACTACTGAAATATAAGCTGATGATGACTGGCTACCGGTTGGCAAAAAGAGAATCGGCACTTACTGATGCCCGAATGGAAAACCTGAGAAATCAAATAAGGACGCTTGGCAGGGACATAACGAACAACGCGGAGAAAATCTCACAGAAAGAACGGGAGGTATTGCGAAAGGTGTTATCGAATTCCAGGCGGATTCTTATTATATCTATCTTAACCCTCACGATTTTAGGGCTTTTGGTAGGGCACATCTTATCTAAAATAGTGGTGAGGCCACTAAAGCAGCTCCATGACAGCCTGAGACTAATTTCTGAAGGCGGGTTTGAGAAGATTGTTATAAACTCGAAAGATATGGAGGCGGTGTCTCTTGCAAACGCCTTTAATAATCTGTTAGGAGAAATGGAGCTAAGGCGGAGGCATTTAATACAGTCTGAGAAACTGGCCTCGCTTGGGACGCTTCTTTCAGGCGTGGCACATGAGCTGAACAACCCGTTGTCGAATATATCGTCGTCGTGCCAGATTTTGATTGAGGAAATAGAGGAAGGAGACATCGAATACAAGAAAGAGCTTCTGTCGAATATTGACAGCCAAACTAACAGGGCACGCAACATTGTGCGCTCCTTGCTGGATTTCGCAAAAGACAGGCTTTTTAAAAAGGACATTGTAAATCTATATGGACTGCTGCAGGAGACGATCCGGTTTATAAGAGGGCAGCAGCCGTCGAATGTTAAGATAAATATAGATATTCCCGAAGATACCACAATCTATGCGGATAAACAGAGGATACAGCAGGTTTTTTTGAATCTTATTAAAAATGGTGTTGATGCGATAGAAGCCGAAGGGGAAATATCCATAACAGCAAGGACAATCATGCATCCTGACAAATGTATGAAGGGAATTGAGCATTGTTTTACACTTCAGGGGAGGTGTTCCGCAATGCCGTCTGCGGTTGACGTAATGGTCAAAGACACCGGCTCAGGGATGAACGGCGAGATATTAAAATCCATTTTTGACCCTTTTTTTACGACAAAAGAAGTGGGCAAAGGCTCAGGCTTAGGCCTGTTTATAGTGAATGAGATAATTGAGGAACACGGTGGCTGTATAGCGGTCTCAAGTGAGCCTGGCAAGGGTACATCTTTTTTGGTCAGATTACCCGGTGGGCATCAAAGTTCTTAGGATGGACAAAAAATGAATAGTAAGGCAAAGATATTAATAGTTGACGATGAAAAGATAGCCCTTCAAAATCTTGAGCACGTTATGAACAAGGAAGGCTATGAGGTAGTGAGCACACAAAGCGGCGCCAGTGCCATTAAATTGCTTGAAACTCAGGATTTCGATGTAGTGCTTACGGATTTAAAGATGGAAAAAATCGATGGATTACAAGTACTAAAAAGGTCCAGGGAGCTTCATCCCGATACCGAGGTGATAATGATAACCGGGTTTGCGACGCTTGAATCGGCGGTAAACACAATGAAACAAGGCGCATTTTACTATATCGCAAAACCATTCCGGCTTGAAGAGGTGAGAAAGGTAACAAAAGAGGCCGCTGAGAAAGTCGCACTGAAAAAAGAAAACAGACTGCTTAGGGAACTTATTGATGCATACCAGGGAAAGGTAAAAATAATCACACAAAACAAGGACATGTTAACCCTGTTAGAGACAGCAAGGCAGATTGCCCCTACCGATTGCAGCATAATTATACGCGGCGAAAGCGGCACAGGCAAGGAATTGTTGGTAAAATATATTCATTATAACAGCAGGAGGGCAAACGGACCTTTGTTCGCTATTAACTGCGGGGCATTCTCGGACGAACTCCTCACAAACGAGCTGTTCGGCCACGAAAAAGGCGCCTTCACGGGTGCTATTGCTCAGAAAAAGGGGCTGATGGAGGTAGCGTCGGGCGGTACGTTGTTCCTTGACGAGGTGACGGAGATGTCCCCTGCAATGCAGGTCAAACTCCTGAGGGTTCTTCAGGAGCGGGAGATGCTGAGGGTGGGCGGGACAGAGCCGATAACAGTTGACGTCAGAATTGTTTCGGCGTCGAACAAGGGCATAAAAGAATCTATAAATAGCGGGAAATTCAGGAGTGACCTCTATTTCAGGTTAAACGTCGTTACCATGCGCATACCACCACTTGCTGAAAGAAAAGACGATATTGCGCTGTTGAGTTACCACTTTTTAAAGAAATACGCCACGCTGATGAAAAAAGACGTGGAGGAGGTATCGAAAGAGGTGCTGGATGTCCTGGAGAGTTACGATTTCCCGGGTAACGTCAGAGAACTCGAAAACATCATCGAACGCGGGGTAGCGCTCTCAAACGGCAAGTCAATAGAGGCCGTCCATCTCTCCGATGACTTGAGGGATTTAAATATAAGGACATTCAGACGAAAAGATGGTAACATCCCCACATTAGAACAACAGGAACGTACATACATCAAATGGGTGCTGAACGAGGTAAAGGGTAACAAGTCAGGAGCGGCAAAAATACTTGGTATAGACAGGGTATCGCTATGGAGAAAACTGGCGAAGTACGGCCTGGATGAGGAAACTGATTAAGACACCGGGGGCGCTGCCCCCAGTCCCCCGCAAGGAGGGTAACCCTCCTTGACCTCGTAAATTATAGTGTTTTAGTTACCAGTATCGAACACATTGCAAGGGCTACTACCCTTTCGGCCACGCTTCCCATCAGAAGCCTCTCTAATCCCGTTCTTCCATGTGTTCCCATTATAACTATGTCCCTGTCCGTCTCCATTGATGCGTTTACGATTGCCTTATATGGATCGCCTTTCAGTGCCAGCGTGTCAACCTTTACACCAGCTTTCTCAGCCACTTCCCTTACTTTTGCAAGATTTCTCTCAACAGCGGCTACCCTATCCTCGCTCTTTGCCACTGATACAGCCAAAAAGTTCTTTACAAACGGGCACCTCTTTGCCATCATAATAGCCTCTGCCTGTGCCGCTTCGCTGTATTTAGAGCCGTCAGTGGCAAGCATTATGTTCTCTCCCTTTATCTCGGCATCCTTTGGTACGACCAACACCTTACAAGGGGCGTAGGCTATTGTCTTTGCCGTCTGGCTTCCCAACATCAGCTTCTTTAGTCCGGTATTTCCCCTTCTTCCCATTATTATTATATCGGCCTTTGTTTTCTTTGCCTCGTCTATTATAGTTTCATACGCCTGTGTTGACCTTCTTACCACGATGTCGCATTCGACATTTTGTTCCGCGGCCGCTGTTCTGATCATGTCGAAGTGTTCCGCGGCCTTCTTTTCGATCTCGTCAACATACTTAAGGCCCTCAGTCTCGAATTCAGAATTATATTCCAGTACCCGCAGTACAGTTAATACCGTCTTGCAAGCCCGCGCAAAATTTATCGCCTCTTTTATCGCGCCGCCGCTGTACTCGGAGCCGTCCGTAGCCAATAGTATTGACTCTAACTCTCCCATTAGATTCATTCTATATTTATCTTCGTTCACTTCAGTGTCCTCCAGATTTTAATATTCCTGAGGCTGCTAAAATCAAAACCGTAACCTCCAGTGCGGCTATCAAGGCATATACATAGTCCTTTTTCCTCATCAGAATCGGTATTATAGCAAGGAAACACACTATTGTCACGCCTCCCAAAAACGCCACACCGAGGAAGTTCAAAAAGTCTCCCTTATTCAGCATTGTAAGCCATGTCCATCCTGGATGAATGCCCGTCTCATGCAGATAATCATGCACCGACATGCTCCATAGCTTAGGCAAATCATCTACTGGCACAAAAGGGGGCAATATTCCTAACGCGTAAACGGCAAACGATATAAGGAGCATTAGCATTCCTATTTTCATGCCATAACTCAACAACACCGCATATCTTAACTGCTCTTCGGTTGCTACAACTTTCTTTTCCATATATATAGCTCCTTTTTAAATTAGTTCCAGATGCCGAGTCCCTTTAACAAAGCCCTTGAGCCGGCAAAAAAAAGCATTATTATTACTATATATCGCACTGCCGCCGGTTTAGTCTTTGCCAGAATCTTTACCCCTACCATCGAGCCGAGCATTATGCCGATAATTGACGGCACTACCATCATCGGCAGCACAGCGCCATTATTTACATATATCCACGCCGCCGACGTATCCGTTATTGACAAAAGAAACTTGCTCGACGACACGGCCACCTTTAATGGCGCGCCCATCAGGATATTTAACACAGGTACGTTTGCCCAGCCCGCTCCAAGGCCAAACATGCCGGCCATTACCCCTATTATTATAAATAATCCCAACCCCAGCGGCGTCCTGTGAACCTTCCAATTTATGTCCTCACCCGTTGAGACCTCGTGATATATCCCGTTTATTCTTAACGCGGTTGACAATGGATCCGCCACTTTGACCTCAGGATATTCGGACTTCTTTGCCTTTATTATAATGCCAACAATCCCAAGTATCGTTATACCCAAGGCAGTTTGCACTACATTGGTCGGAAGCGCAAGGCCTATCATAGCCCCTACTATGGCGCAGGCCGACGCTATTAAACCCACTGGCAACGCCAATCTAAGATTGGCCATTCCCTTTTTCAGCAGTCCCGGGCCTGCCGCCAACGCACCCGCCAGCGCTACCAATAACCCAGCCCCTCTTACAAAATCTAAATGAAATGGAAAAAACCCGCCCACTATCGGCACAAACAACACCCCACCGCCGACACCGCCCAACACCGCAACCACTCCCAACACAAACGTCAATAAGAACAGGCTCAACGGCCATACCCACCACGGCACAGTGCTGGCCTTTGCGACTACCTCCTTGACAGGCGCCTCCGCAAATGCCATAGAACATAGTGCTGCCAATATTATTGCCGCAACGACCACAACTGCAACCCTTTTAAGAGCTGGCATCTCAAATACCCTCCATCTTTCATCGATTTTATTGATATTATACTTCGTAAGCCTTCACCTCCATAGTTCTGCAGCAACTCCGGCAGCACAATACTAATAAACAGAGCAACCTAATGTCAAGCACTATTTCTAACTGCACTATTTCTAACTGCACTATTTCTAACTGTGCCTAATTTTGTCCTCGACAATAGAGGTTTTTCCGCAATTCCCCGATGGCTTCCTAAATGTTGACAATTGCTCTCTTAACAAACCTCTTCTCGCAGGTCAAACTCGCTATTAGAGGCTAAGAACAAGCGCTGAACTCAGAGGAAGTTCATGGTGTGACAATGCTTATTTCACTCTCCGCTGCCTCCTGAATAGAGATTCCTTCAACAGAATTAAGTACTGTGTCCCCCGAACCCTCCCTGATCATCCTTCCCCAGCCAATAACTGCTCCTCTTGTTTTATACTTTTCTGCTTATAATAAGCTAAGTAAGCTATTTTCCAACTTTCACCATATATTCTTAGATCAGATAATATCTGATCTAAAGAAGACTGGGTTAATTTGTCTGAGGAGCGAATAAAGACACAAGATAATACATTTACTTCTTCTGATGAAGAGAATATCTGTTTTATCCATGAGAAATACTTGTTTTGTGTTTTTATTTGTTTCTTATATTCCTTCTTATCTTCTGTTGAAGCCTCGTTCGGTAATTCATTTGTAAGTGGAAGTATAACAAGATACTCATTATCATTCAACGTAATATCAGAAAATTCTCCATAAAATGTATAAGGCTGAAGACATTCATTAACCGCTAGCTCAAATATCTTTTTCAATGAAGCTTCATCTACACCATTAAGTTGATTCCCTACAACTCTTTCCAGGCGATTATCTTTCTTTGAAAAACTACCTATTAGTACCGATGCCGGGTTTAGGGCATGTTTTTTTTCTAAAAAAACCAATGCCTGTTTGATTGGTTCAATAAAAGTATCAAAGTTACCGGAATCAGCTAGAATCTTTCCTGAAAAACTTTGTATTTGAGATGTAAGAGCTAAGACAGTCTGTATTTCTTCAGAAACCCTTAAACAAGAACGAATCAAACCAAATATTCGTTCTGGAGTAGCTTCTGTTTTTGCTAAGTAATGATCAATATCATATGTGTTCATTACTTGTTCTTCGGGAGCTTTACCAGCCTGACCTGTACGCAATATTAATCTAAAACTAACAGGATAATTCTCTCTTATATATTTACAAAGACCTAAGCCTGCTGTATCTTCTTCCATAACGACATCAATCAATGCAACATCAAAAAAATCTTTGTCGTTTTCGCTCAGAACTTTTATTGCTTCTTTAGCTGAATAAGCATGTATCATATTTAGTGATCTATCACGGTATTGCTTCCGTTTTAGCGAAATTCTAGTTATCCCGTGAATGTCTTCTTCATCATCAACTATAAGTAGATTCCAAGTATTTTCTGACCTCATAAAATATACCCCCCATAGACATTAGCTTTTAGTGTTTCTTAACTTCGCTCGGAAGCGTTATCTTGAACTTAGTCCCCTTATTAAGCTCACTCTCGCATTTAATCTTACCATCTAGTAAATTAGTAACGATATTTTGAGAGATCGCTAAACCTAACCCCGTCCCACCATCTTTACGACCTGTCGTAAAAAATGGATCAAAAATACATTTGAGAGTATCTGGTGACATCCCACTTCCATAATCTTCTATTTCTATAATGTATGTGTTATTTATATGATTTACGATAATTTCTGCTTCACCTCCATTATCGCATTCTTTGTAGGCGTAGCGTATAATATTCTGTATCATATTAATGATGACTTGCGATAAATGTGAAGCGTACCCTTTCCAGTCATTATTTTCACTTTCTGCTTGCAGACGTACATTTATTTGTTTTTTCCTTAATTCAGGGCTCATAGATTCAATGCAATCCTTAATTATCGAAGTTATATCAAACTCATCATAGTGGTCTGTCAATTGACCTGAAGATAATTGTTTAAAACTTTTTATTAGATCCTGTGCGCGCACAATGTTTTTTTCTAAAAGGGAACACGAATGCGTAAAATCATTAACGATATCTTGCTTGTCTGAATCAGGTGCGGTTAAAAGCTCCTGCGCTAAATCTTGAATCATCCTATTTGATGTCATCGCTACTCCGAGAGGTGTATTCATCTCATGAGCCACTCCTGTAACCATGGTAGCAATACCTTCTAATCTTTCATAATACATCTTCTCTCTAAGAATTTTGTCATTTTCTACCTCATTTTGTAGCCGTATTGATTCAGACGCCATACACCAATTCTCAAGAAATAGCGTAGCATCATGAAGATATTCAATCACATATTTTTGAGTAAACCCATATTTTAATCTGAATACAAGAGCCCCCTTCCTGTGGTGTTTTTCAGGGATATCGTACGCTATTATTTCCTGTCTACACGGAGTTTGAAATAGGGCTATTTTCCAAATATCTCCAGATTCTTCTGTCTTATAATCATAACATATCTGATAATTTTTATAGTCTTTATGAAGCTCGGTTAGGGTTTCATATAGTTTATCTAGCTCTAACCCATGTTCTATAACTATATGAGGTTGTAACAATTTTTTCCCATCTATATTATAAAAAAACAAAGTTCTAGACGTATGCTTAATATCTAAAAACATCAGAGATTCTTCCATTAAAAGTAACAAATCCGATTCTTTCCTTGCAGATGGCAGACTTTGAACTAATGATTTCATCTGTTGTCCAAAAGCCTTTAAAGTTAATAGGTCTTGAGAACTGTGAATGCACGAACGGATTAGTGCAAAAAGTCTTTCCGGTGTAGCGTCTGTTTTAGCTAAATAGTGATCGATATCATAATCATTCAGTACCTGTTCTTCTGGAGCTTTTCCAGCCTGACCTGTACGTAAGATTATCCTTACACTATTAGGTAAATGATCTCTTATAAATTTACATAAATCTAATCCGGCATCATCGGTTTCCATTACTACATCTATAAGAGCTACTTCAAAGTACACACTGTCATGTTCTTTTAGAATTGTCTTCGCCTCTTGTGCTGAATATGCGTGAAGGACATTTAAACCTTTATTGCGCCATTTTTTCCGTTTTAATGCGATTGTGGTTATCTCATGTATATCGTGTTCATCATCAACTATCAATATATTCCATGAATCTCTCAACATACGCTCAAACTCCTTACAGCTAACCCATCACTGCCCGGTCAACCTGCAAACACAAAATATAGCGGCAATGCCGCCGCTGTTTTTGGCTTAAAATATAAAACTGAAAACAGTATATCAAAAAAAAAAAATAAGTCAATACTCAAAAAAGAATTATCGCAATGAAAATTTCATTTGGGATTAGGTGGAGGTGTTTTCTCGGCAAGAGTGCGTAAGTGAAAAAATATTTGCCGTGCGTCATAATCACGTCTTATTGAATATGCTGATGGTCAATATATGCTAAATCAACTCAATCAATACACCTCGTCGTGAGAGCCTATGTTGAGTAGGTGAATTGTGTCGTCTGATATTGTGAATACAATACGAATATCATCACTCACAGAACAGGCATATTTATCATTGAGATTGCCTGACAGCTTATGCGTTTTTAAAGACGGAGAGAAAGAATCCTCATGCAGAAGACGCAATGCCTTTAAGATTTTAGTCTCTAATGACGGCAATTTTTTTGTTATTTTCGCTGACTGCCGTAAAAAGCTGTTTTTAGGAATTAACTTCGGCACCTTCCTCTGTCCAATTCCTTATCGCTTCCATCACTTCCTCTGCTGTATCACAAATTATAGAGTCAGGCTCTTGTTCAGCGGCCAGCGTCTCTGCAACAAACTCATTATGCCTACGCTCTCTGTCTGCATGGTACGCTATAAAGGCAATGACCGCTGTAATAGTCTCAGGCGAAAGGTCTTTCAGCATTTCGTTGATACGCTCAATGTCATGGTTATTGCCAATCATTGTTTCACTCATATTAAAAGTATATCATGGAAAGAGTAAAAAGGCAACTACATACAGCGCACAGCAGATGAGATTGTTGAAATACAGCGGCTAAGGGGGAAACTAGACAAAATGAATCCTTTTGTCTAGTTTCCCCCTGATGAATGCCTGTAAACCCGTATGTTTACTGAGGGCGGGTAAGGCCAACATCAGACAAAACTAGGATACGTACTTCACGTTTTGGTATGATGACTTCCCGCCACCAATCACTCCGTGCTTTTCAGCCCCTTAATAACCTCAAACAGTTCCATCGCCGCCGCGCGCGGACCTTCCTGCCCGTAGCCTGCAACGCCAAGCCTTGTCCTGATCTGCCCGACTTTTATACCAAGACTGAACATCGCATTAAAATATTTGATGGCGAGTTCCTCGTGGACTTCTCTTCGCTGAGGGGCACCGAATGGATTGGCAAAGTATGTGTTTACGATGCCTTTTTCGTCTGTCGTTCCTTTAGCGTATCTGGCACCGTTTCTAAAGACCGCAAGTGCATCTTCTGGCGAGGTGAAAAACTCTATGACCGGGTGTGTCTCGTCCACCTGTTCGTAGTTATTGGCATACAGGACAACGTTAACCTTGTAGCCGCGCGTGATATCGTAGTACGTGGTTATTGGGATGATGAGGCGGGCGTTTGTCTTATCAGGACTCATAAAGATACTCCGGTCTATCTCAGCGTAGGCATAGCCGGGCTGCAAGTCATCAAGCCTGACAAACGCGCCTATTTCTGTGCCATAGCCAGCGATTCCCTTCTCAGCGTCGAAGTTCAGGGAGCCCATATCGTCGAAGATGAATTTAAGATCGCGTATGTGCTCATCGGCCAGCGTCCTTAGTGCCTCAAGGGTCTCGGACTTCCCGGCCCCGCTGTCCCCTACGATTACAACACCGGCGGTTGTGCCTGATTTTACTGTCAGGGAGGTCATTGCCCCGTGCAGCGGCAGCCGCCCCCGCTCCAACATCACTATGTTGTGAAGGGTAAGCGGCAGTTTCTTGAAATATCCGAAGTAGTCTATGTCCTCGCCATGCCTGATCATACCAATAAGAATACCCGTCTTGTTGTCCTCATAGAAGACGGTCTCATCAGAGAAATCAATATTCTTAAGGCCGGCAAACATCATAATATCAGGGGCCTTGTCCTCAATGTCTTCATACTCGGCGATTTCAAAGAGATTGCACAGCGACAACCCCTGGGATATGAAATCCCTGTGAAAATATATAAACGCAGTAAGCGTCCCAATCTTTGCCGGATAGCACATCCACTGCTCAGGGATAAGCAGCAGCATGTCCTCTTTCAGGTCGAATATCTCTTTAAACGCCCCTTTGCGTGTGTTCATCTTAGGGTATAAAATCAACGGGGACTCCATAATCGCAAGGCGAATAAAGGCTACATCTCTGACAAAGCTGAGGCCATCGGGGCATTTCCAGTCTATTTTCTCAAGCAGTATACCCATGTTTGCCCCCGCCGGAAGCTGCCTGTAAACGCGTGGATTGATGCCAAGCAGGTTTTCCCTGACGTGTCTGTATGTATCGAGGACGATTGTCTTTAGTTCAACATGCAGCTTGATGAACTGGGCGTGGTGAATCCCTTGTTTGGTATAATGGGAGCGTTTAGGTGCCTCAATATACATAAATCTCTCAAAATGCCGCCAGTAGTTATAAAGCTCTTCGATAAACTCAAGGAGGTACTCCGTGTCTGACAGCACGTCGTAGTACTGGCTGTTCATAATGATAATCTCTGAGGCCGTATGGCTGGCAAGGAGGCGAAACAGGCCGGTCATGTATTTGGTAAGCGATTCCCGCCTTCTCAGTGGGACATTCTCTGTAAGGAATTGAAAGACCCTGCTTTGTTTGGTCTCTATGCGTTGAATAAACCCCTTGAGAATCGCGGTAAATAGCTCGCTCTGAAGGAGCTTTGCGGGTGTGTCGCAGTACATAAGGGAAAAGTCGAAGATGACCTTGCCACGCGTAATTGCATACGGCTTCTTTTGGGCCAGAGACCCGTCCGGGAAATCAGATACCATCGTTACCTTCCTTGTTTATTTAACATTATATACAGGCAGCCGCTATTATAGCCTAATCAGGCAGATAATTGTAAGCGCAAACACGCATGGCACACGCACTATTCGTATTGACACAGATAACCTGAAAGGTTTACAATTAAAGCATGGAGGTAATGAAAAATGCCTAAGCAAACACACGTCCCGGGCGAAGCGTTCCGGTACATGGAAAACGCCAAAGAATTGCTGAAAGCCGCTTCCATTGAAGGTAATGCCTATATAGACAAGAAGCCGGTTCGGGAGGCCTTTGGCACGGCTTATCTTGCCGTACTGGAAGCCATTAACGAAGCCCTGATAAAAAAGGGATTAACCGTTAAACAACTGCCTAAGTCCGTGGACGCTTACAGAGCCGCTCTGCAAAAGCACCTGGCCGTCAATAATGGTAAACTTTTGAGGAGTTTTGAAATCCTCTATGACTCTCTGCATATAGCTGGTTATTACAGGGGTTTGCTTCGTAACGTAAGCACGGTCAAAGATGAAATCAAAGCTGCTGACGACTTTATTAAGAAGCTCCTGAATTAACCTTTTAATGCAGCCCTTCGCCATTAGCGTTCAAAATGTCCATAAATCGTATGGCAAGACCAGGGCGGTAAACGGCCTGTCGTTTGTTGTAAGACAGGCCGAGTGTTTTGGGCTGCTCGGCCCAAACGGCGCCGGCAAGACTACTATGATGGCCATGGTGTATGGAAAGGCGGAGAGAGACGCCTCACCGGAGGGCGTAATTGACGTACTTGGGTTTGACCCGCAGTACGATCCGCTTAATGTCAGGCAATGCCTTGGCGTTGTCCCCCAGGACGACAACCTCGACGGCGAACTCAATGTTTACCAGAACCTGTCGCTGTTTGCGAAGTTCTACGGCCTTTCGGGCAACGCCGCAAAGACTGCCATCGAACGTCTGCTTGAAACGATGGAATTGACAGACAAGAAGCGCTCAAAGATAAGGGAGCTATCAGGGGGGATGAGAAGGCGGCTGATAATAGCCCGCGCCCTTCTTAATGACCCGAAAATCCTGATACTCGACGAACCCACAACCGGCCTCGACCCTCAGGTGCGCCACATGATATGGGATACTCTCAGGCTAATGAAAAAAAACGGTATCACCATGCTCCTGTCCACTCACTACATGGAAGAGGCCTTTCAACTTTGCGATAACCTGATAATCATGCACAAGGGGGAGAAAGTAATAGAAGGCCGGCCACGAGAGCTGCTTGACCAAAGCATAGAGAAATACGTCCTTGACATCGTAAACAAAGAGCACGAGGATAGAATCAAGGGGTATCTGAATTCCCCATTGATAAGGGCAGACCTGTCAAAAGAGACCCTGCACATATACAGCAACCACATTGACAAGCTGAACGAGATTGCCGCGCGGCTTGAGCCGGGGGATTATTTCCTCAGGGCGGGCAATCTTGAGGACCTGTTTATTAAGGCCACAGGGAGGGCGCTTGACGACCTCTCATAACAGCGATGGCATCAGGGCATATCCATCCCTGATGATGAGGCTTTATTCGGTATGGTACCGCCACATGCGCGTTTACCGCAGCAACTTGTTAAGCAACGGGCTTCCGCCGTTTCTTGAGCCGTTGATATTTCTGGCAGGCATAGGGTTGGGGTTGGGCAAGTATGTGCCAAGTTTTGGGAATGTGCCATATGTCGGATTTCTTGCCATGGGGCTGCCTATTACAACGGCGATGATGACGGCGTCGTTTGAGTGTACGTTTGGCACGTTTATCAATATAGAGTTCAACAAGGTGTATGACGGCATGTTGGCGGCGCCCCTAAGCGTGAACAATCTGATAATAGGGGAGATGTTGTGGGCGGGGACAAAGGGATTTTTCTTTGCCTTTGCGGTGGTTGTTGTGGCAGTGCCGTTTGGGATTATCCCGCTTCCCGGTGGGCTGATAACGCCGTTTATAGGTTTTATTACGGGGCTGATGTTTGCGTCGCTATCGCTTCTGGTCACATCATTTGTGAAGACGATAAGTTTTTTTAATTTTTATTTTACGGGGTTTCTCTCGCCGATGTTTTTTCTATCCGGTGTGGTATTTCCGGTAGGTGAGCTGCCGCAACCGTTGAGATACGCGGCTGAGGCGCTGCCTCTTACACACCCTGTGAGGCTCGCTCGCGCCCTTTGTCTGGGAGAGTTGCGGGTGGCGTTATTATTTGATGTCCTTTACATTACCGCGTTTATCGCGCTGTTTGGATACCTGGCACTAAAGAGACTGCGCGGGCGGCTGATTGATTGATGTTCATTTGATAATACCCAACCATATGTGGATATTCTTTGAATGATTTCCTCGTCAACCGCTTATTTGGGCAACCGCTTTTTTGGGGTTTATGCTATAATCAGGGGCTGATTGAGCACTTGATATATTTGTAGAAGTAAATGTGAGTCGTTATGGGATAAATCATAAGAGGTGGCAAATATGAGTCTATATTGTGAGCACTTTTTCCCGTGGTTTTTGGAAAAGGCAGGTGAGTCTTCAAATGAAATCGTAAGGAATCTCCGCCGCGATACACTTAGTGGCCTCAGCGGCGATGTGCTCGAAATAGGTTTCGGTATCGGGCATAACACACCGTTTTATCCCCCTGAGGTAAAATCCATTACCGCGCTTGAGCCAAGCATGGGTATGATTGGACGCGCCAAACGATTTGTCTCAGGCGCAGCCATACCCATTTCCTTTGAACAGGGCAGTGCCGAGTCACTTTCATTTAGTGACCGCTCATTTGACGCCGTGGTATCCACCATGACGCTCTGCAGCGTTAGCTCCCTGAGAGAGGTTTTGAAGGAAATCTACCGCGTTATCAAGCCTGGCGGTGCCTTCCATTTTCTTGAACACGTGGCGGCGTCCAATCTGATAGACAGGAGTTTTCAGAATCTCCTGACCCCGGTAACAAGGACTATTTTCTGCGGATGCCATCTCAACAGAGACATCGAATCCGCCATCATCTGCGCCGGTTTTCATATCAAAGACATCAACCGTGACCGGTTGCGCTTTGGAATCATTCCCGAATTTCTGTCTCATTTTATACACGGTGCCAGTGTCAGGAAATAAGGATTAACGACGAAGGGGGGGTAACCCCCCCTTCACCCCGTAAATCTCGCCACGTTTTGTCTATTGCGTTTGGGCTGCCGCCGTTGGCGGCCTCAGTACTCCGGTAATGCTCCGTTATTGATTGCGCAGCAGGGTCTGAGTGTCAGTATAGCGGCTCAGGTCTGCCGGAATGGTGGTGATGGGGAGTTTCACTGTGAAGGTCGTACCGCGCCGTTGCTTCGTGCTTACAGTGATATGCCCGCCGTGCTTTGCGATTATCCCCTGAGACACCGAAAGGCCAAGCCCCGTGCCCTTTCCCTTGGTCTTCGTAGTGAAAAACGGGTCGAATATGTGATGGAGGATGTGGTCGGGGATTCCCTGTCCGAAGTCGGTTATTTTCACGGCTACAAAGTTATCCTCGTCGGCCATACCCACCTCTATCTTTAAATGTCCGCCTTTGAGCGTTACGTCGAGGGCATTTAAGAGCAGGTTCAGAAACACCTGTTGAAGCTGATGCCTGTCGCCGTGTATGCGCGGGAGATTCTGGGCTATCTTTAGTTCTATGTTCACGCCGGCAAGTTTTACCTGGCTTCCGGATATCTTTAATGTCTCCTCCAGCACATCCCCTATGGCAATAGGCTCCATTATGCTCTCGCTCTCGCGCGCAAAGTCAAGCAGGTTGCGCACGATAAGACGCGCCCTGCCTGCCTCGTCAATCAGGTCTTTTATCATCTCAAGACACTCGTCATCGGACAGCTCATGGTAATCCTCAAGGAGCATATGCGCTGTAAGGGTCATATTATTAATCGGGTTGTTAAGCTCGTGGGCAATTCCCGCGGTCAACGTACCCACCGCGCGAAGCTTGTGGGATTGAGAAATTATGGTCTGCTGCCTGTCGTATTCCTTGACCAACTGGTCAAGCACGCCGGATAAATCCGAAAACTCGTCCCTGTACAATCGGGATGACTGAAAATTTGACTGTCTGCCTGAGGATATCTGGCTCATATATACCATAAAACTGTTTAGTGTCCTTAATACCCTGTAACCCAAAAGATGCAAAATAAAGGCGATAAAAAAGATTAAAAATACCAGCGCGTAGATATGAACCACCCTGAATAAGAGCATTGTCTTATCCAGTGAATCACGCTCTTTTCTCATTAATTCCTTCGCCACCGTTACCATTTCACCGCCGAGGGCCTGAAGGTCATCTTTTATTTGTGCCCGTTTGGCAGATATTTCCGGGGACGAGGCGTTGCTGGCCTGAAGGTCGTCAAGGGTTTCGAGGAGCTTGCCGTATTTATCAATCTTCAACAGCAGGTCAGTACTTCCCACCATCTTCTTTATCTCGCCATAGTGCTCTAAGAACAGGTCTTTCAACGCCCTTATATTTTGGATACCCTCCTTCAGGCCGGTGCCATTGATAAGAAAATCCTTCTCGTAGTTGCGGGCCTCAAAGGTGTGATAGACATACTTATTGGAGACCTCTACGACCTCCAAACTCCTGTCCATCAGAAGAAGTGTGGCAACAAGGGCTATGCCTATGGAAAAGGCTATTACAAAGGCAAACACAAAACCGATGTAGACATGTGCCTTGATTGTAAAGCGTATTCTATTGGGTTTTTTTATGGCCTCGTCCGGAAGCTCATCATCTGCGGCGCTTTCACGGATGGTCTGCTTTTCTATCGCGTCATCAAGGACGCGCTTAAGCCGGGTTAGCGCACATTTGTACCATTTATCTACGCAATTATTAAACACCGCAATTATTTAACACCGGCCACCCCTCCCCCCAATTCATTAATCATTTGAAGAGCCTGCCACGAATGACTGTCATCTCTATGGGTTAATGAGGTTCCTGAGTGTGGGTTAATTTCACGCCCAGTGCTTCTGCCGCCTTTACTATTACCATTCGCAGGTCTTCCGGCTTAAACGGTTTTGCAATGAAATCAAAGGCACCCTTTTCCATAGCCTGCCGCGCAAGCTCCATCATGGCATAACCTGTTATCATGATTACCTTCGTCCGCCTTGATTTATCCATTACATGCTCCAGCACCTCTATGCCGTCTATTTCGTCCATGCGAATGTCCGTGACTACCACGTCAAATTCCTTCTCGTCTATTCGCCTTATCGCCTTTTGGGGGCTTTCAAAGACCTCGACCTCGCAGCCTAATTTCAACAGCGCAGGCCGCAGACGCTTACCAACGATCGGCTCATCGTCCAGAAGGAGCACTTCAAACTTGCCATCTGCCATCGTAAACACTACCTTAAAGACGCAGGTGTTGTCAAGAAAAAAAATACCGGAGACATTCTCTCTGTCGGGGTTGCTTGCTCCTGGCGGGTTACTAAATCAACAAGTCTGTATATTCGAATGGGTTTATGTCATAATCGGCGGGGGGTTCCCATGAGACTATGTTGCATGGCGCCTTGGGCTTGGCTAAGTCCACGTCATAGGGCTTTAAAAAACTCCGGCTTTTAATCTCATACATAACCCGTACCTTAGGCTTTGTAAGATTTTCTTTCCCGGATTCTATAACTACCGCAAGCCGCTGGTTGTCAAGCCTGACCAAGGTGCCTATCGGGTAAACGCCGACACACCTGATGAAGTGCTGCACAATCACCGGATCGAAATGGAACTGGCTCCATTCAAATATCTTTCTCAGCGCGTCGGTAGATTCCATCCCCTTATGGTAGCACCTGTCTGACGTAAGGGCGTCGTAAACATCAACAATGGAGGCCATTTGTCCATAAAGCGAGAGCTTATTTCCTTTTAATTTGTTCGGGTAACCGCTGCCGTCGAATCGCTCATGGTGTTGATGGGTAACCAGGAGGGCCGCTTCGGGTATACCGGCGGTACCCTTAAGGATGTCATAGCCTAAAGTGACGTGGTCCTTCATCTTGGCAAACTCCTCGTCAGTCAGCTTTCCCGGTTTGTTGAGGATATCTGGATGCACCTTCACCTTGCCTATGTCATGTAAGAGGGCACCAATACCTATTTCGTTAATCTGCTCCCGGGTTATGTTGAGGGCATGGCTGAGGGATACCAGCAGGACACAAGCGCTAACGGAGTGGAAAAAGAGATACTCATCCATGGTTTTTATTCTGCTTAGCCCAAGCAGGGCGTCCTTGTTCCTGAAAATGGAATCAGTCATCTTGGGGACTACATCCTGCACCTGGTCAATTCTTACCTGATTGCCAAGCCTTACGTCCGCAAGGACATTTTTGATGGTCAGCTTGGCCTCAGCTCTGATAACATTGGCCTTTCTTATCTCTTCCACTAATGGAACTTCACGTATGGGTTCCCCTAAACCCTCGGCCTGCTTCATAAATTTGACATCAATCTCATGTCTGACTTTCTCTTCGGATGGGGCTGAGACAACATCAAGACCCTTTGACGTATCAATGGAGACCTCTTTAATCCCCATGTCAGTGATTTTTTGTATATCACCGGCGTTTATTTTAAACTTACTGAAGAAAAAATTATGCTCTATCCAGTTACAGTTAAGATCGCAAATAAACATCCCCGGCTGAAGCTGGTTGACTCGAACTCTCTTGATCAACATGACCTCCTGGCACACACCTGAAAACATAACACAACAGGAATACGACCCATCCATATTCAGAGTATTGCGTTTATACTAACACATATGAGAAACTAATTCAAGGAAATTATATGCCCGAAATAATAGACGCGGCTATCGGAAGCACGGCAAAAGACAGCGCCGTTGTGGCAACAATCATAAAGGCGGCAAGCGGCGCGTTGAGCTTAAACTTATCAGCGATAAGTAAAGTCACTACCATCGCAGGCATAGCCCCTTCAATGACGCACGACTTTAGCGCAATCCCCGAAACCCCCAAAAACCGTGCGGCGGCAAACCCCACAAGCGGCGAAACGACTAATTTAATCAGGGCGGCGGGGGCTGAAACAGCGGCGAATTTAACATTAGGGACGGTGATGGCAAGCCCTATGCTGAAAATCATCAGCGGCGTGACAAGCCCGCCAAGCATCGTAAGGGCCTTTAGCACGAACTCCGGTATTGGGACATGAGCGGCCTGAAGCACCGCCCCGGCAAGGCATCCCCACAACGGGGGAAGCAGCGCAATCATCTTAAGGGAATCACCCACTGTGACCGCCGCACTGCCGGTACGCGGGGCAAACCTGGCCGCTATTTGCGCCCCGACAAGCCACAGAATTGGTGTTGTGGCAAGAAGGTCATAGTAAATCGGATATTTCGCCGCGCCCACCCCATAGAGTTCAGTAATGATTGGAAGGCCAAGAAATGTAACGTTGCCAAAGGCCGCTGTGATGATAAGAATGCCGGTATCACCGCCGCCAAGCCCCATGCGCTTAGAAAGAGGGAGATAGACCAAAAAGGCCACAGCCAGAGAGGCGCAGATAGTGACAGCGGCATTAAGGGGAACGAGCACCGCCTCGAGGTCCACCTTTGACTTGTAAAACACTGTCAGACACAGCGCCGGCATAAAGACGTCAAAGACACAGAGATTTATCGCATTCCTTACCGCGTCGCCTGATTCAGCATTTAAACGCCTGAAGACAATGCCGGCTAAAATAATCAGGCCAAAGGATAGCAGTGTAAGGTGCACCTATTTGTTCCGGCTGCCGCGGCGGCTGTCGAAATCATCCATAGCCTTGACAATGGCCAGCCACTTGAGGGATTTTAGATTTTTTGCCTGCGTGTGGATTATCTTACTCTCTATAGCCTTGTTTTTCTCGGCCTCGCCGGTTACCCCATAAAAAGGCAGAACAGTGTAAAAGGCCTTGTCTGTATATTCCCGAATTGGGGTCAGGACGTCTGCCCTTCGGGTGAAAAACGGATCTTCGCCCACATCGCACGGTTTGTTAAAGACATTGAACTGCCTGCAGGCCGCCGGACGAATCGGGTGAATGGAACATGAGGCGTCAATGAGAAAAGGACATGAGGCGTCAGTTGGCGGCGTAAGAATCCGCCCTCGCAGGACTGCTCGCACGGCCTGATCCATCTGTTCGGCCGCGTACCAGTAGATACCGGCCATCTCGTGTGGATATACGGGGATGTCTGTATGGGTACGGCAGCAGTTGCCGCAGTTATTTTTACACGCAAGGCGGGCCTTATGCCTTTTAATCTCCTTCTGTATGGCATGGGCGGTACCCTTGTCTATAATCGCACAGGCATCAAGCAGCATAGAAAGCCACGGCAGCCGCTGTTCGCTCTCAGGGAATCTGCACCGCCACGGGGGCCTCTTTGCCCGCATAGTACCGCCCTGCGTGCTGTCAGCCGCCAAATTATCCACAGTCATAAAGACAAAGGCTGCAAATCTCTAAGAAAAAATCCCCCGCGTCTGTGGAAAATGGGATTATCACGATGGGGGCCTTCAACTGATGTATGATTATATGGTCTTTCCCCGCGATTACAGATGGGCTTGAAAGGTCGAACTTATATCCCTTTTCCGCGAGGAGTTTTTTTGACCCTCCTGTAATCATATTCGTAATCTCACCAACGGCGTCAAACGCTGTCTCATCCAATACTTCAATCGTCTCTCCGAGCATATTGCTGGTTATTGAGAGGATGGCCGGCGCGGTAAACGTTATCGAGAGGGAAACTTTGGCCTGTTCCCCAATCATACCGATAATGCCGGTTACGTCACCGTTGGCCTTGTGGTCGCTTTTTACAACGGGCTGCCCGGGTGTGGCGTCAGTCTGAGCCATAATCTGAAGGACGTTCAGTGTTGACTTTATAAACGGGTCAATGAATTCAAGGTTCATCTGTAAATCTCCTTTAACACGCATTTTTTAATAAGTGAATCAACTAAACACCTCATTACAGTAAGGACAAGACCTCCAGTCACTATTTCTTTGCTTTCTGCACTTAGGACACTTGTGTTTCAACGGTATGGTGCAAAACGGGCAAAAGACGAAATCGGCATTCAACGGCGCCATACAACTGTGGCATAGGATTATCTCGGAGCTTGCTATGTTGGACGTCACCCTCAGTACCTCATCCAGGGATGTCGTCCCCATCATCACCTTCTTAAGTCCATCCTCAATGATAGAGGTCATACCGGCCTCTCTGGCGGCGTGGGTTACCTCGTTTTCTCCGGCGTCCTCATAGATGAGTTTTCTGACTTTCGCCGAGGCCGGTACGATTTCATAAATCCCCACGCGCCCCCTGTATCCACGGCCACCGCAGTCGTCACATCCCTTAGGCTGAAAGAACTTGACGTCGTTGCTTATGTACTCCCCGCTTAATCCCAACACTATAAGCTCTTCCATTGTCGGCCTGTAAGACTGCTTACACTTGGGGCAAAGTTTTCTGACAAGGCGCTGGGCAACGATTCCATTCAGAGATGACGCGATAAAGTGGGTCTTGACATTCATACCCCTGAGCCTGGTTATTGCCGAAACGGCTGTGGTCGTATGCAGGGTGCTTATCACAAGGTGGCCTGTTATTGAGGCCTGAATGGCTATTTCGGCGGTCTCAGGGTCTCGCATCTCTCCTAACATTATGATGTCAGGGTCCTGCCTCAGCACCGACCTCAGGGCCGCCGCAAATGTAAGACCTGCCTTTTCGTTTATATTGACCTGATTAGCGCCCTTCATATTATATTCCACCGGGTTTTCAAGCGTGACGATGTTATTTCTGTCGTTCGTCAGGTGATACAATGAGGAGTAGAGCGTCGTGCTTTTTCCACTTCCGGTAGGCCCTGTAACAATCACAAGTCCCTGCGGTTTTTCTATCATTTCCAACAGCATCTGGTAATCCTTGTCGGCCAATCCTATATCAAGCAGCGATAAATTTGACGCCGACTGATCAAGCACCCTGATAACAATCTTTTCGCCAAATTGCGTAGGCAACGTGGAAACCCTGAGATCAACCCCCTTGCCGTCCACCTTTATCTTTATCCCGCCGTCTTGTGGAATGCGCCTTTCGGATATATCCATCTTGGCCATGACCTTTATCCTTGATGTTACCGATGGCGCGAGGGACTTTGCAATCTGAGTAAAACCGGCCATTATTCCATCTACGCGCAGGCGTACGCGGAAGCCTGTCTCACTAGGCTCCATGTGTATGTCGCTTGCCTTGGTCTTAATAGCGCCGAAAATTGTCTTATTTACAAATTGGACAATCGGGGTGGATTCACTGTCTTTTATCAGTCTGTTAGCCTCTGAGCCGGAGACCTCAATTCGTTCGGTGGTTACTTCAAGGCTGCTTATGTCATCACTTACCGCATCGAAGATGTCCTTCATATCGCTATAATCAACCTTATCGGGTCTTGCGCCTTCACTGGTGTAATATTTATTGATGGCGCTCTCTATAGCGGTTGCAGTGGAGATGACGATGTCAACATCTCTGTTAACCATATACTTGACTTCTCTTATGGAATCTATATCCATAGGATTGACCATGGCTATTTGCATCAACCGGGTTGTGGCGCTTATCGGCATAATAGAATGTTTCAGCGCAAAATCCTTGTCTATTAAGCCTGTGGCCGAGGCTTTTATGGCCACTTTGGACAGGTCAACATATGGCAGATTAAGCTGTGAGGACAGAGCGCGCGCAATTTCGGTCTCTGTGGAAAAGCCCATCTGTACAATAATGTCACCAAGCTTTTTCTTGCTCGCCTTTTGATTTGTAAGACAGGCATCAAGCTGCTCTGTTGAAAGGGTTTTGGCGTCAAGGAGTATCTCTCCAAGTCTTTTGGGCTTTTTGTTGTGGTAATAATGTTGAGTTGCCCTCCTGATCTCAGCCAATGTTGTGACTACCGGGCGCACCTTTTTCCCCGTGACAAACTCCAAATCGCTGATTGCCCCAAGGTCAAGCGGGTCGGACATCGCTATGGTTATCCTGGTGCCTTCGAAATTGACGGGCATAACAAGGTGTTTCTCTACAAGTTTCAGAGGCACCGCCTTAATGGCGGCCTCCTCTATGTTGGCTTCCTGCAGGCTTATATACTCAAGCCCCATGTTGTCGGCAAGGGCATTGACAATCTCCATCTCGGTGGCATAGCCATTGTCCATGAGTATCTTGCCGAGCTTGTGCCCTGTCCGCTTTTGTTCGGTCAGGGCTAAATCCAGCTCAGCCTCAGTGATAGCGTCGGCCTTCAGCAGGGCCTCACCGAGCTTCGCAAGTACCGCCGCCTGCCGGTCAAACTTGGCTTTCATTACAGTTTCTATAGCCCACCTCGTGCCGTTTGCAACTCAGGAATATCTACCGAAAACGGCAATAACTGCCTATATGGTGATGATGAGATTCTCAGCGAACCGGAGCCTCATCTCTTTACAATAACTTGTTTATGCTAATACAACGCCGCCCGAAATTGCCGCTTTTGCACGGCACTACCCAAGGCAAACGCATTAGAAATTGCCTCCCTTATTTTTGTCATTCCGGCTTGTCCGGAATCTGTCCTTATGCCTCAGAATATGCACAATCATCATGAAACTCCCGCTAAAGGGAAGATTCCAGACAAGCCGGAATGACGGAAAGCGACAAGCCGGAATGATTGCACAGGCAATCTCTGCTTTATTTCTCTAATGCGTTTGCCCTGCGGCACTGTCATTCCAGCCTATCGGTATTCACCTTTATAGCAACGTTCTCTATTATCAAAATGCAGCCCATGTTATACTTTATATCGCTGTTTATCAGTTGGACAACATAGGCCTCGTGTATCCAGTGGTTTTGGATGTGGCTTTCCACAGTGCCGTCAGATATGGATACAGAAAACGAATAGTTGCCTGATTTCAGAGTTGGAAAGTAAAACTCAAACTCTACGTGCAGCTTGAGGGTGTCAGTAAATGGTTCTATTTGGACGTTGTATATGTAGTTATTTATTGTAAAAATGTACGTGCCGTAGTTGTCTTTTAACGTGATGCCGCAACCGGGGCTTACAATATTGCCTTTTATATCCGCCTCGACAAGGAATTTAACCCTTTCGCCGCCCCTTAATATATTAATCCTGCGGTTTGTTTCGCACGAGATCATGATGACGCGCCGAATCTCCGCCCCACCTTCGCCAAAGGAGGCATATCCTCTGACGTCCTCCCATTCTATGGTGTCGCCTGAGGCGGTTGACTCCGGGGCCAGGGTGTATTTATTCTCGGTAGTAGAGCCGTCGTAAAACATGTATGACATATACTCTTTGCACACATATTCGGGTTCGCCGGTTAAATAAACCTGCCCGTCACGAAGCCAAATAACACTGTCGCAGAGCCTTTTTATCGCCCCGATGTCGTGTGAAACAAGGATTATGCACTTGCCGCTGTTTTTGAAGTCGGTTATTTTGCGGAAACACTTGATTTGAAATCTTATGTCCCCCACACTCAGCGCCTCATCAATTATTAAGATATCAGGGTCAACACTAACAGAGACGGCAAACGCCAGCCTTACGAACATCCCGCTTGAGAAGGACTTAACGGGTTGGTAAATGAACTCCCCGATGTCGGCAAAGGATATTATTTCCCCGAGCCTTTCGTCTATCTCGGCGCGGGTGTAGCCCATTATTGTGCCGTTAAAATAGATATTTTCTATGCCGGTGAGTTCGGGATTGAACCCGGCGCCAAGCTCAAGCAAGGCGGAGAGTCTGCCGGACTTGGTTAACATACCGCTTGTTGGCGTCAACACCCCCGTCAATATTTGCAGAAGGGTGGATTTCCCCGCTCCATTTTTCCCTATTATTCCAACTGTCCGGCCTTTAATGGCCTTAAAACTAACATCCCTCAGGGCGTAGAAATCCTCATGGTATTGCTTTTTGAAAGGGTTTACGGCCTCCTTCAACCTGTCTATCGCGCGTTTATAGAGTTTGTAGACCTTTGTCAGGTCAACGGCCTCAATAACGGCGTCTCCACCGGTAGGCACACCGCCGCGGTCTCTGCCAGTATTTATCTCCACGGCCTGGTCCCTCGTCCTATATCTTTAAAGCATATCTGCAAAGTGTGGCCTCATCTTACGAAATAACTTTAACCCGGCGACCATTACCAGCCCTGTGACAAACCAATAATACAGCGTCAACAGGGGGGTTTCCCAAAACCATATCTTATATACGAAACTGTTCCTGTAGCCGTCAACTATATAATACAGTGGATTGAGCTGTAGCAGAAACATATATTTCGGCGGCACAGACTTAATTGACCAAAACACCGGCGTTAGCCAAAAACCAAACTGCAGCCCCATAGCCACTACCTGCGAGGCGTCTCTGAAGAAAATCGCCACAGACGACGTTATCCATGAAATCCCCAGCACAAGCATAAGCGACGCGAAAAGGTAATATAGCACTTGCAGCGAATAAATTGAAAATCCATGTCCGTGCAGCAAAAACACAACAAACAAAAAGAGAAGGAAAAACATATGTACGTAGAGGGCGGAAATGATTTTCACAATGGGCAGAACACTTACCCTGAAGACAACCTTTTTGACCAAAAAACTGTAATCCAGTATAGAATGTGTCGCTCCCGATATGCTATCAGAGATAAAAAACCACGCTATTATACCGGGCATCAGCCACAAGATAAAGGGGAAATCGTCTGTCGGCCTTGCCTTAAAACCCATCTGAAAGACAAACCACAAGATCGCTATATAGACCGCGGGGTTGACAAAAGCCCATAAAACACCCAGAAAAGACCCCAGATATTTGGACTTAAAATCCCTTCTTGCCAACTCGATGAGTATAGCTCTGTTTCTATACAAATCAATGCAATTGACAGTTATAAGCCTGAGAACATTCATGATTCAAAACAATACAATGCCTGATTAACCCCGATTCAAGTTTCCAGTTTTCACGGGAAACGCCATGCTACATAGCAAAGTAGTCAAATTTCTCCTCCTTGTGCGTCCACCTGTCAAGCCTGAAGACAAAGGCAGGCTCCCAGTCCGGATTAAGCGTCACGAAAAACTCCTCGCCCTTGCATAACAAACGTTCGCCGTTTATCAGGTTCTGAAGCTCATAGGTCTCGTCGTGTCCTATGCCGAGGCTCTGCAGAGGTATATATACCATTGAGTTATGAGTCTGAAACGGGTCAAGATTTGCAACGACAAGGATAATGTTTTTACCATCTGATGAGGCCTTTCCATAAAATAAGATATTTTCGTTGTCAGCGCGGAAAAAGCGGAGATTCTTGTAATGGTGAAGGGCCGGGTTTTCGCGCCTGATTCGATTTATCAGTATGATGAAGTCTGTTATATTGTTTGGCCTGTCCCAATCCCATACCTTAAATTCGTATTTCTCGGAGTTCAGGTACTCCTCTTTTCCCTCTATCGCGTTGGCTTCGCAGAGCTCATAGCCGCTGTATATGCCATAGACGGAGGAGAGTGTGGCGGCAAGGACAAATCTCATCTTAAAGGCCGCCCTGCCTCCTATCTGAAGAATCTGGGGCAGTATGTCGGGGGTGTTGGCAAAGAGATTTCCACGCATATACTCCTTCGCCTCAGACTGTGTCAACTCGGTGAAGTAGTCTATTATCTCTCCCTTAAAATTTCTCCACGTGAAGTACGTATAAGACTGTGTAAACCCAACCGCCGCCAGTGCCCTCATCACAGGGGGCCTTGTAAATGCCTCAGCCAGAAAAATTACATCGGGATACTGCCTCTGTAACTCGCTTATCAGCCAGTCCCAAAACGGAATTGGTTTCGTGTGTGGATTATCCACCCTGAATATCCTCACGCCCTTTTCTATCCAGAAGGTGAGGATAAGTCTCATCTCTTCCCATAACGCCTTCCATGCCCCGTCAGGCGCATAGAAGTTCAGCGGGTATATGTCTTCATATTTCTTAGGTGGATTCTCAGCGTATTTGATTGAGCCGTCAGGGCGCTTAAAAAACCACTCCGGATGCTCTTTCACGTATGGATGGTCGGGGGAACAGTTGATTGCAAAGTCGAGGGCTATTTCCATATCAAGCGCCCTGCACGCCTTTTCGAACTCCCCGAAATCTTCAATCGTCCCAAGCCCTGGCTCAACCGCCATGTGCCCGCCTCCGGCGTTTCCTATTGCGTATGGAGAGCCGGGGTCATCAGGGCCGGCCGTGAGTGAGTTGTTCGGGCCTTTGCGCTTAGTCTTCCCGATGGGATGAATGGGAGGCAGATAGACGACATCAAACCCCATTTCCTTTATCGCCGGAAGCCTATCCTGACACTCCTTAAATGTCGCGCTCCTTGACGGGTCTTTACCCGCGGAGCGCGGGAAAAATTCATACCATGCGGCATAGCGCGCCCTTTCCCTGTCCGCAATGGCCTCAAGATACGGCTCATACACCGTTAAATCCGCACGCACGGCATATCTTTTGATGATATCCATCAGAAGAGGGTCAGACATTATCCTGAGTTTATCTCCAGCCATTTTCTTTTTCTTTACCATTTCCACGACATCGGCAAAATATCTCTTTTCCTCTTCAGATGTGATATGCCCGATGACGCTGTCAATCAGAATAACGCCCTCGGCCAGTTCGCTTTTCACATCCTGCCCTGCCTCAAATTTCTTCATCGTGTCCTTCAGCCATGAGGAAAAGACATCCGTATATGCCTCTATTGTGTACAGATAGCGGGTATTTTTCTCAAGGGCAAAACTGCCCTCCCACAGGTCGAGGCCGTGATTAACCGACACCATATCCACGCACTCCCACGACGTATCGCCGGAGTATTTCTCTTTATACTTCAGCACGGCCCTGGTTATATCGTGGCCATCTCTGAAGACCGTTGCCCTAATGGTGAGGACATCTCCAACCTCTCTTTTTATGGGATACCTCCCTCCGTCAACGCATGGTACTATGTCTTTTATGACAAACGGCTTATTAAGCACCTGACACCTCTCCTAAATACCTGAATTCAATCGCATCATATATTTAACCAGCATTTGTTAAACCAGCTTCCCGTATAAATCTACCACTTCAGCCGCTATGGCCTTCCAACTAAAGTATTTTTCCGCCCGTAGCCTTCCCTTTCGCCCCATCTCCTGTGCCAGATGTTTGTCAGACAGGAGCTTATTAATCTTTACGGCGAGGTCTTTTGAGAACTCTTCGGGGTTAACCGGCTCAAATGGGCTTACCTTATGCTGGTCAAACTTGACCAGATAACCTGTCTGTCCATCTTCTATTATCTCAACTATACCACCTACGGCGCTTGCCACAACAGGCGTTGAACACGCCATCGCCTCAAGGTTTATGATTCCAAAGGGTTCATATATAGACGGACAACAAAACACTGACGCATGCGTATACAACTGAATTGCCTCTTTCTTAGAGACCATCTTCTGTATCCAGACGACATTGTCCCTTTTGATTTTCCTTATGCCCTCTTCCATCTCATCCTTTATCTCAGGGGTATCGGGTTGCCCGGCGCAAAGGACTATCTGCGCCTCGCCGTCAATGTGCCTGATGGCGTTGACAAGATGAATAATCCCCTTTTGACGCGTTATCCTGCCAACAAAAAGGACGTATGGCTTGTCGGGGTTAATACCATATTCCACCAGTGCGTCTTTTGATTCGACGGGACTGTACTCCTGCGTGTCTATGCCATTATATATGACTGCTATCTTATCGGCGTCAACATCGAAAAACTCAATGATGTCTTTTTTCATCCCCTGTGAGACGGCGATAATTGAGTCTGCCATCTCAATGGCGGTCTTTTCCACCCACATAGATGCGTCATATCCAAGCCCAAGCTGCTCTGTCTTCCATGGGCGCAGAGGCTCAAGCGAGTGGGTAGTTATTACCAATGGAATCCCGTAGGACTTTTTCGCCATAATACCGCCAAAATGGGTGTACCACGTATGGCAGTGCACTACATTGGCATGGGTTGGCCTGGCGTTAAAGGTTATGCAATTATACAGGGCGGAGAAAAGGGATTGCAGCTTTTCCTCACTGTCTTCGACCATTTTTTGATCAATGCTATAGCCCCTGACCTTAAGCGACTTTTCGTCAACTGATTGGTTTCCAAAACATCGCACCTCCACATCAATCAACTTTGACATCTCACGCGTGAGATATTCGACATGTACACCGGCACCGCCGTATATATTGGGCGGATATTCATTTGTTAAAATTAGCGTCTTCACTGCCCTCTCCTTTGACAGGGGAGCCTCTTTGGGCGGCGTCTCCCCGCCGATTCTATCATTCGCTGATTATAGCCGAAAACACTGTGTTTTGGCAAAAAAATATTGCACACTGTCACACATTAAATCGAAAATTTATTATATCGCCGTCTGCGACGATATAGTTCTTACCTTCCAGGCGCGCCAGTCCCGACTTTTTTACCTCCGCCATCGTCCCGCTGGCAATAAAATCGCCATAGGCCACGACCTCCGCCCTTATAAAACCCCTCTCTATGTCCGAATGAATCTTCCCCGCGGCCTCAAGGGCTGTCATTCCCTTCGTTATTGTCCACGCCCGCACCTCATCTTCCCCAACGGTTAGAAACGTGAGTAGTCCCAGTAGTTCATATCCCTTGTTTACGACTTTATCCAGGGCGGGCTGCTCTATGCCCATATCCTTGAGAAAAGACTCCGCCTCGCCGGGGGGCAGTTGCGCTATTTCCATTTCAATCTTCCCTGAGAGGCTTATGACAGCGTTTTTGTCGAAGTGCAGCCGTGCCGCTATTTCCTCTATCAGCGGCTGAGTATTGCCTATTGCCTCTTCGGACACGTTTATTACTATAATCTTAGGCTTTATGGATATAAACTGCAGGTGCACCATAGCCTTTTGTTCCTCTGCCGTAAAAGGGGTTTTTCTTAGCGGGATTTCTTTATAGAGCGTCTCTTTGCATTTCTCAAGTATCTTCTTTTCCATTTCATCGGGGCGCTTCCCGCGTTTTGCGGACTCGGCCATACGTCCGAGGCGTTTTTCCACCAGTTCAAGGTCATAGAGCAGGAGTTCGGACTCAAGATTTGAGGCGTCTCTGACCGGGTCTATGGAGTTGTCAGGATGAACAACGGCGTCGTCTTTGAATGCCCTGACGACCTCAACGATGGCGTCGGCGTCCCTGATGAACTCAAAGACCTTTCTGTTGTGTGCGGCGTCGCCTTTTGTAAGCCCCTGGAAGTCCGTATAGACAATCGCCGCGTAGGTGGTCTTTTTCGGTTTATACATACCTGACAGAGTTTCAACGCGTTTGTCGTTGACCCTGACTGAGCCGACATGCGGCTCCTCCATGGACGACGGATATATGGAGGTCTGAGCGTCTTTGCCCGTAAGGGCGTTAAACACGGTAGTCTTACCGGAGTTTGAAAGTCCGGTTATGGCAATCTTCAATTCGATTTCTCCTTTTCTCAGTCATTACAGCAACCATCACTATGATAGCAACAGTCCACGGGTAAAAGTCAAACCCATCCTCATTGAAATATCTGTCGGAGCGCTGATATAATACAATTATGAAGGCTGTTATTGCGGCATTAATACTGTTACTGTTTATCAGTGCGTCTGTCGGCGCGAGGGAAATCCCTTTTACGCAGGACGACAGAGACCGGCTCATAAGGATTGAGGCAAGGATGGATGGCGTTGACAGGAGAATGGACGGCATTGATAAGAGGATGGATGGTCTTGATAAGAGGATGGATGGCCTTGATAAGAGGATGGATGGCCTTGACAAGAGAATGGACAACCTTGAGAGAAGAATGGATATTCTGAAGTTGGACATGGACAAGAAATTTGACCAGATGATGACATTCATGCTGTGGGGCTTTGGCATTCTTTTTGGTGGAATGGGCGTTTTGATGACAACGGTCATATGGGACAGACGCACAGCCCTCGCCCCGGCTGTTAGAAAAAACAAGGAACTTGAGGAAAGGGGAGATAAAATGGAAAGGGCGTTAAGGGATTTAGACGTTAAGCATTCCGAAATAAAGGACGTATTGAAACGTGCAGGGCTGTTGTAAATCATCAGATGATAAAGCCAATGACGGCACTCAGGCCGCCACTGCCAATCAACTCAATTCTTACCACTAGAATAAGAATACATAGTTCCATCTGTCCATGCCACAAGGGCGGTGCCATTGGTAAACCATTGGACATAGTATGTGGTTGAGCCGGACGTCAGAGTAAGTATAACTCTGGATTTTGTCCCAAAGAATGAAACATATTGGTTATAGATTGCGTCAATTGCGGCAGAGGCGGTTTTAAATACTCCAAAGACCCTGACGCCGTAAAAACCGCCGTTACAGATTTAACCGAGACAATCGTAACGCTGCAAGAGTTACTGCTTGACGAATCGCAACCTGGCCAACTCGTAAAAGTAGAACCGGAAGCAGCGGTTGCCGTAAGCGTTATTCTATTTTTAAATCATATGTGCATTAATAATCAGTGATTAGCGTATTTATG
>NZ_JBJUSG010000008.1:0-50403 GCF_046044395.1 Candidatus Magnetominusculus dajiuhuensis
TAGGGGGTACTCTTGCCGGTAACCCAGCGGGTGTAGTTATTTAGACGCTTACATAACTGCGATGCGCACCTTTATCCAATTGTTGTAACTGCCCTTAACAGCGGTATGAGAAATGGTGAGGTGCTATCTCTAAAATGGAAGAACATCGACTTGAAGCATGGATTCATCTTGTTAGATACCACAAAAAATGGCGAACGCAGAGAAATTCCTATTAATAGCACACTAATGTCTGTTTTTCAGAGGGTTCAGCGTAGGTTGGATGTTCCCTATGTATTCTTTGACAATGCCGGAAACCCCTACAAAGATGTTAGAAAGAGTTTTGATACAGCTTGTAGAAAGGCAGGGATAAAAGATTTCCATTTTCACGATCTAAGACACACGTTTGCTTCGCATTTGGTTATGGCTGGTGTGGACCTTGTTGCTGTCAAAGAACTTTTAGGACATAAGACGCTGACTATGACATTGCGGTATGCTCATTTAGCGCCAAGCCATAAAGTTAAGGCGGTTGATACGTTAGACAAATCCATGAACCCAGAATCAACTATACAAAAACTATACAATCGGGAGGAAAAGTAACTATGATAAAACCCCGTAACCCCTTGATTTTAAAGGAAGCCACCGAGAGGATTTGAACCCCCGACCAGCTGATTACAAATTATATCCAATTCAACGGGCTTACCTTTCATATCTTTATAAATCCTTGCCAGTTCTTACTTTACACCGCTTAAAAAGTAAATCCTAACATGCCTTTTGTCATATCTTTTCAAGTATGCACTGCATAGTTACTGCATAGTCTCTTATCTGCGGGATTTCTCAAATAATCCTCAGTAAATGCCAGCCCCAAAGACAGCCAACATGCCCCAAACGCTCTACAATAAACGTAGGCACTATTCCTCCGCAAAAGCAATACGTTCCTATGTCTTCACCAGAAAAAAGCAATTCTCGGCGATTCTACAAGGCCGGTTGCGATTGTGTGCCGTTAAACTGCCCGTATTTGCCGGTACTGGTGATGGTATAGGGGTATCGCCCGCCGTCTGTGATATATGCCATTTAAACCTCCCTCCCGTGAACTGTCGATTTTTGAAATACTGTCGGACCCTGCCCGTGCATAATCTTCAAATAGAAAATTCTTGTTTTGATTATTCCTGCAACACTTCATGTATAGTTGTTGCGTCTTTGAAGTTGACGCCCAATGTCTTAAAGTGCGCCTTCCCGCAGTCGAATTTCTTGTTCTCAGATTCCCGCCGCTTATCGCGGTCAAGCGTACTCTTTGTCTCGCGAACAAGGTAAAGTTTCGGGTCGGCTTCGACAACCACCGCCCAATCGGGGTTATAGTCTCCAAGTGGAGTTGCAACCTTAAACCAGCGCGGCAGTTTGCAGAAAAGCTTTACCTTGTCGTCAGTATCTAAAAGCTCTGCAACCTGTTTCTCTGTCTCTGATTCATAGGCGATGTAATCATAGGGGGTTCTGTCGTCTTTACTTGTAACTGTATATAGCCTGTCTAAATATTCTTCAACCTCAGCCTGCTCAAAAAGGCGCATTTCATAGCATTGTCCCTCTATTGGCTCGTATTTAATCCCGTCTATAATCAGCTCATGCAACGCCCTGTTTATGAGTTTAGCGGCTTCAGACATAAACATCATCGGATTTACAGTAAAATCTTTTAGCCGTCCAGATTGTCTGATGATTTCCACCAGCGTACCCCGCGTCAGTTCCGTTTCCCGTTGGAGAAACTCCAGAATGTCGGGCAGGGGCTGTTCATTGGTAACAGGATTTATGCAATTGCTGGTTATCCTGCCGCCTTCGATACCCGATTCTTTGATTTCAATGTCTCGTTTTGTAATCAAAATCTGCACTTCCTTTACTTCCGCCATTCTCTTGATTTTATCAACAGCACGTCTTATCAACTCTTCAGTCTTAAACTCCACGCAATAGCGGGTTTTTTGTTTGATTTTATCCCATAGAATCTTAAAATCAGGGTTAAGGTCAATCCGCTTGTTGTAAGAAACCTTTTGACGCTTGCGGGCGTCTTTGACAATATCTCGCGGCATGAATTTCTTCATTCGGCTAATTATTGCTTCGTCCATTCCCGCAAATTCAGCAGTAAGATTAAGAGAAAATCCGGTGCTGTCCGGCCTGAAATCAGGTGTGAAATCACCATTACTATCAATCAAACCCTGCCGTTGTATATGTTCCCATAGTGATTTTGACTCATCCTGTGAAAGTTTGTCTGTCCCCGCGGCGTTGAGCAGAGGGATAAAGGCAATCTGCGAAATACGTCCGAATTTGAAACCGCCGTTTGGGTCAATCGCAAGTTCAATATCAGATTGCAAGCCCCGCGCAAAGTTTTCAAATGACTCATTAGCGATAACCGTAAGCCTGTTCACCTGCTCGTCATATATTCTGTCGCCGTCCTGATTTACCGGCAGACGCAGCCCCCGGCCTATGGTCTGGCGGCGCTGTGTGTCTGTTCCCATTTCACGTAAAGTACAAATCTGAAATACGTTAGGATTGTCCCACCCTTCTCTGAGGGCGGAATGGCTGAAAATAAACCGCAGAGGCTCTTCAATGTTCAACAGGCGTTCCTTGTCTTTCATAATCAGCTCGTATGTTTCGTCGTCCTTTGCAGTGCCGCCCTTTGTGTCCAGCTCCTCAACAACCTTGCCTTTCTTTTTGTCCGCCGAAAAATAGCCGTCATGCACCGCGTCCGCGCAATTGGGTATCAATCCCTTATACATAGGCTTATCGCCGATTTGAGCATAGATTTCTTCGAACCATAGGGCAAGTTTACCTTTATGCCGGTTGCCCTCATCGTCATAATAGCGGTAGCTTTTTACATGGTCTATAAAAAAGAGCGAAAGGACTTTTATGCCCTTGCCCTTCAGTATTTTCTCTTTTTCAAAGTGCTGTTCTATCGTTTGGCGGAGCTGGCTTTTTAGCCGCTCGTCATTCATGCCGCCTAGCTCCTGAAAGAGTTCAACTACTTTGCCGTTCTGAAACTCGACGTATTTGTCGTTGCCCTGTTTGGCGTTGATATTGACGATTATATACCCTTCGTAATCCGGCCTGTTGGTCTGCTGCGCTAAATCTGTGCCGTGCTTTACTTTAATCTGCTTTTCACGCGGGCCGTTTGGCGTATCCTCAAATATGGTAACTTTTGCCTGTGGCGTCTTTGCCGTTTTCGGCCAGTAGCCTACCTCGTCCAGCCTCACCATTGTCTGATTAAAATCCTTCCCACCAGTGGCGTCCACCACCTCTATCTGTTTCACAATCCTCATATCATAGGCGCGAATCGGGTCAAGCTGATACAAGAGATTATACGGGTTTGTATGTGTGGCCGAATAACGCAGGGCAAATAGCGGGTTTAAGTTGCTGATTGCCTTTTGGGACTTGGGCGTGTTGTCAACGCTCTGCGGTTCGTCAATAATCAGTATCGGGTTTGTAGCCTGTATGAATTCAATGGGGCGGCGGCCAGACATCCTGTCCTGCTCCTGATGAATGACATTGCCGGTCTTCTCAGCATCTTTCTGAAAAGCCTGAATGTTGATAACCATAATCTGTACTTCGTTATTCACAGCGAACTGCCGGACTCGGCTTAAATCTTTTGACTTATAGACAAAATCATCAAACGCCACATTGTCATAAAGCCCCTTGAAATGCTCCTTCATCAGTTTTATAGAGCTGGTAACGCCCTCGCGCACTGCCACAGACGGCACAACGATAATGAATTTCTTAAAGCCGTAGAGCTTGTTCAGCTCAAATATAGTACGCAGATAGACATAGGTCTTTCCTGTGCCGGTTTCCATCTCTACTGAGAAGTTAGGGAATGTGTAATTCTCCGTTTCAAACAAGCTTCGTGATTTCGGCACATGATTGCCGGATTGAACGACATGCAGGTTTTTCAAAAGCTGTTCGTGAGAGAGAATCAGATTGTTGCCAATGCCCAGCTCGTTATATTCGGTATCAAGTATTTTTGTGCTCAATTGTATTGATAGCCCGCCCTGCTGCCGCGGCAGTCCTTCAAACAGGCCGGTTACGCTTTTTATAGCCTCAAGCTGGTATTCAAGGCCGGAATCAAATTTCAGTTTCAATCTTCCTTCCTGCCCTTTTTTCTGCCCTTCTTTGCTGTCTTTTCAATGTGTTTTACCTCTCGTATCGCATCGTTGAAATGCCTCTCTACAGGGGAAGGTTCATTTAAATGCGCTTGCCGGAACTTTTCATATTCGGTAATTGCCTTTGCGGCGGCGTCATCGCGGCTTATTTTCCCTGCATGAGTCAACAATGCCCTTCCACTGAGTTTAAGAAAGTCATCGAGTTTGGCTATCCAGTCTTTCATATACATGGGCTTCTGGTCTATCGCCTGAATCTCGGCAAATTCAAGATAGGCGGTAACAATACGATTGAGCAGATTCAACTCTTTTTCGTTTAGGTAGTTCTTGGCTATAACAACGTCGTCTTTTCTTGGTCTATCGCCATGCCATGAGGTAAGCCCCATGTTAGGCAGGGCCGCGTTGGCGCGATTTTCAATAACTTCCGCGGCAGTGTGGCCGTGTGCCGCCCAGTGCATTTTATTCTGAATGACCTTGAAAAACTCTTTTGATAATTCAGTGTTTGGCGAATAATCAATGCTGGTTGCGTAAATATCCATAACCTTGCGATAAAAAATCTTTTCTGATGAGCGAATGTCGCGGATACGGGCAAGCAGTTCGTCAAAATAGTTACCGCCGCCCGCCTGTTTCAGCCGCTCATCGTCCATAGTAAAGCCCTTTATGATATACTCGCGCAGCCGCTGTGTAGCCCAAATGCGAAATTGAGTACCGCGCAGGCTGTTGACACGGTATCCAACTGAAATAATCATATCGAGATTGTAATAATTTGTCGGCTTGGTAGATAATTCGGAAATTCCGAATTTTCTCATCGTCTGTTCTTCTGACAGTTCATTCTCAGCATAGATATTTTTAATATGTTCGTTGATGGTGGATTTTGACTTATCAAAGAGCTGTGCCATTTGCTCCTGTGTCAACCAAACTGTCTCATCCTGCATTTTCACTTCAATGCGGACTTTTCCTCCTTCCGTTACATACAAGAGAAAACTATTCGATGAAACAACTGGCAAGTTTTTATCTTTCATATTCGCCTCCTTACACTGTCCTGAATATTATCTGGTTATGTTCCTCTTTATCCATGTTGCGGGCATTGAAGGTCTGCACGGCGTTGGCCTTTAGCTGGTCATTGCCGCCAAAGGCTTTATCTAAACAGATAAACTGCTGAACGTGTTTGTCCTCTGCAACGGCGTTAATCAGTTCCTTTGTTACGGTATCAGCAAGGCAGATAAGCAGGCCGCCCTCAGCAATGGAGAACACCGGTATGTCTGCAAGCGTGATGGTTTGCACTTTTTCAGTAGGCATAAACCCTGCCTTGATGAGAATTTCAAAGAGTAAATCTTCCGGCGATGCCTTGTGTTCAATATTTTTGATATGGTCAAAAAGCTGTTTGTTTATTTGCTCAGGCGTGGCGTCCGGGGGGAGTGGTTGCCACTGCTTGAAATTGGATTTATCGAGTTTGAGGACTTTAAAACCGCGGTCTTGCGCCGACGCGCCGTCTAAATCGAGTTTGCCTTCTTGTTCTTCATTGAGTTTCTTTATTACCCGCCGAATACGTTCTTTGCCGATGTCGGCGATGGTTTTATATCCGGCCTTGAAGGCTTCGCTGTCTTCGGCGCAGGGTTCGGGAAGCTGCACCATGATAAACTTGCGGTTGCCGTTGTCTTGTTTATTCAGGTCAAGGACAGCGTGGGCGGCAGTGGCGGAGCCGGAGAAGAAATCGAGAATAATATCAGAATCTTTGGTGTCGGCAATTGTTAATACACGTGAAATCAGTTTTGTTGGCTTAGGTGTATCAAAGATGTTTTCTGGAAAAATATCTTTGATTTCATAACGTGCAGTTTTATTGTCCCCAGCTATTTCCCTGTCCCACCAGGTTTCAGGGGTAATCCCAGCTTTTACTTCACTTAGGAATTTTTTTTGCATCGGCCTTCCTTGACCATCAGCCCCAAATATAATCCTATTATCATTCAGTAGTTCAAAAAATCTTTTCTCATTAACAATCCATGACCGCGAAGGTGGTGGTAAAAATTCTTTCCCTGTTGGCCCTTTTATCATATAATAACCGCTTTCACTAAAAGTTCTTGCCGATAAGTCACTTGCTCTCCATTCTCCTCTTGAATCATTGTCTGGATTTTTAAATGCGGACAATTGTTCTTCGTTTCTTTCTAACAAACCAGGTTTCCAGCTTATTATATTCTTTCCATAGCACAGAATAAACTCATGTGTAGGGGACATTCCCTTAGCATCATTAGCGGGGCCATATTTTTTTTGCCAAACAGGACATCCAATAAAATTCTCCTCTCCAAAAATCTCATCACAAATTTTCTTTAAATTACTCACTTCATTATCATCAATACTGATAAAAATCACCCCATCATCGCGCAACAGATTCCTTGCCAGATACAATCTCGGATACATCATATTAAGCCACTTTGTATGAAATCGGCCTTCGTTAGCGGTGTTGGTGGAGAACTTCCTGCCCTCGCCGTCTATCAGCCCGGCGTATTCAAGATATGTCTCAAGCGATTCGCTGTAATTGTCAGGGTAGATGAATTCCTTGCCGGTGTTATATGGCGGGTCTATGTAAATCATCTTCACCTTGCCGTAGTAACTTTTCTGTAAGAGCTTTAGGACTTCAAGGTTATCGCCTTCGATAAACAGGTTTTCTGTGGCGTCGAAATTAACGGATTCCTCACGGCAGGGTTTGAGTGTGGCGGCGCTTGTGGTCTGTATAAGCCGCATAGCCTCTTTCTTGCCCGGCCAGTCCATGCCGTATCGTTCACGGCGGGATTCAAAGAGTTCGGTAAATGTGCCGAGTTCAGTCTTTAATTTTTCAAAGTCAACCGATTCCACCAGCTCGCCCTTGTCGTTTAATGTTTCGGTAAAGACCGTGGGAAACATCGCCTTTAGCCGGGCGCGGTTGTCGGCGGCTATGTCCAATGACGTGCCATCGATTTTCTCAGGGGCGTCGCTCATGTAAGCCTCCATTGTATTGTAAATATCGTTTTCTCTTCAATGGTATGTTTCAGCCGCTGTTCAACCGTGTCGAGAAGGCCGTCTTTTTGCTGTTCGATTAACTTAGCGGCTTCGTCGTAGTCTTTCCAGGCGGCGCCGCGTTTGGCGTCAATGTCCCGCATTTTCCTCTGTAACGCCATCTTTTCAGGCATGCTGGGCGCAAGGCGTGCCTCTCTTTTGAGATTTTTTATCTGATCGTTATAGTCTTTCAACTCCGCCTTCAGCCCGCGCCGTTTGTCTTCAGCCCAGTTATTGAGCTTGTAAATCTCATCATCAAACCAACGTGAGTGTTTTGCGGCAATATCGGAAATGGCTGCGTTCTTTCTTCGTCTGACCTCATCTTCTAAATTTTTCGTGTCTGTTATGTTTATTTTGGATGGGATTTCCTTACACGGCAGCTCAAACAGCCGCTTTGCCGCCTGATCAGGCACAAACACCCCGTCGTCTGTCATAGCACACAGAATCAAGTGGTCATGCGCGTCCGCTCCAGTGATTGCCAGATGAGATAAAGTCAACAAGCCTTTTTGGCCGACAAATACTTCAAGCGCGGCGGCCTTTAACTGCCATCCGGTGTAATCAAACTCCAGCATGGCTGCGGGAAGCGGCCTGCCCCTGGCGCTGGCAATCAGAGACTGCGCAAGCGGGTGACCTATGCGATAACGGTGGGCGCTGTCCACCTGACGGGCTAGAGTGTAAGTGCCTGACGGTATGTTTTTGCCAGGATTGGCGGTTGTTTTCAGGGTAAAGGACAAGGTCTCATCATCAAATTGCGCAGAGTCTTTCAGCTCGTTTCTGGTAAGCCGCCAAAGCATTGTGTCGTATTTATTGAGATATTCGCGGCTTTCGGCAAGAGTTAACCGCAGACGGTCGTGGACTTCGGCGTCAAAGTTCTCAATCAATTTCTTGCGGGTATCGGCCATAGTTGCGGTTATATTGGTCTCCATTTCAGACTGTAAACTCAGGAACTCGGCCTCTATCTCTTCGCTTGTGCGACAGTTCTGATAAATAGCGGCAACCCGTTTCTCAAAATCAATGCCGGAGTCAATCGCGCCAAGCACTTCGTCGCTTGCCCCGAACAAGCCCGAAAATAACTTGAACTTTTCGGCCAGTATTTTATATACCCGCTGGTCGGCGGCATTCTTGCGGTTGATAAAATTAATAACGACAACGTCATATTGTTGCCCGTATCGGTGGCAGCGGCCAATGCGCTGTTCAATCCGCTGGGGATTCCACGGCAGGTCGAAATTCACTACCATTGAGCAGAATTGCAGGTTTATACCCTCCGCGCCCGCCTCTGTGGCAATCATAATCTGGGCGTGGTCTTTAAAATAGTCAACCAGAGCCGCCCGCATATCTGCGCTTTTTGAGGCTGAGATTCGGTCAGTGTTCTTATTGGCAATCCGCCATTCTTTATATATTGTCCGCGACTGCTGGTCGTTGTTTGTTCCATTAAACAATACAATCTTACCGGCATAACCGTTTTCTGAAAGAAGCCGCACAAGATAGCTTTGCGTTCGTCTGGACTCCGTAAAGATTATAGTCTTCTCCGCCGCTCCAAGCTCTTTTGCCTTAATAAAACCGTGCGTCAAGGCATTCAAGAGGGCGTGGCCTTTGGCGTTTTCAGTAATGCTGACGGCAATATCTCTAAATGTTTCAAGCCCTTCTATCTCTTTTTCAATAGAGGCAATATCCGCGGGTGAAAGCCCTTCTTTCACTTGTCCCTCATCCCATTCCTCTGCGTCATTGGAGTATTCCTCATAGTCCTGCGCTATGTCATCTACTGCGGGTTCGACTTTTACGCCTTTCAATTCCCTTCTCAACCGTTGTGCCAACGAATCCAACGCCCCGGCTATTGCAAAAGTGGACGACGCCAGCAGCTTGCGCATTATAAGCGTAATAAGCTGACGCTGTGAATTCGGCAGGGCATGAATCAGGGGTTTTCGCAGATATTCAGATACCATTTCATACAGCGCCGTCTCATCATCAGAGGGGAAAAAGTCTTCTGTTATGGGGATGCGGTTCGTATAACGAATGTACTCAAGCACCTGTCGGCGCAGTGTCCTATGGCAGAGGGGAGCAAGCCTTGATTTCAGCTCATCAAATACGGCGTCGCCGATAAGGCGGGCATACATGGTCTTGTAACTCCTGAGGTCGCCAAAGGCATAATCGTCAATGACGCTGACCAGCCCGTACAGCTCCAAGAGTGTATTCTGTAAAGGTGTCGCGGTGAGTAATATTTTAGGGGTGTTGACAAGTGCGTTTTTTATGGCTTTGGCAATTTTATTGTCTGTTTTATAGACGTTACGCAGCCGGTGTGCCTCATCTATAACTGCCATATCCCACTGCATGGCAACAATAACATCCGCGTATTTTGCCGCAAACTGGTAGGAACATATAACGAGGGAGTCTTGTATAAAGGGGTTAGATATACCATCAAGTTTGATTTGCCGGTAGTTCTTAGCTTCCATAATGGCCGCAGGCAGATAAAATTTATCCGCCATTTCCTGTGCCCATTGTTTACGGAGGTTTGCAGGTGTGATAATAATAATCCGCCGCTTGCCCTCTGACCATTTCTGTGCGATTACAAGACCTGCCTCAATTGTTTTACCAAGCCCCACCTCATCGGCAAGGATAGAGCCTTTTGACAATGGCGACTTAAACGCAAAAAGAGCGGCGTCAAGCTGGTGTGGATTTAAATCAACCTGAGCGTCGGCAAGCACTGTGGCCAGCTTTTCAGAATCATTAACAGAGTGGCGTTTCGTTAATTCATATGCGAAATATGCTGAGTGAAAAGCCGTCATGCCTTAAATCATACTTTTGCCGGACTGGTTAAGTCAATATTGACTTTGATTATGAGCTTGATTAGATTCTTACTTCAGAAACGGCTCAGGATAAATTCAGGACGAAGGTTAAACAGCCAGCCTCAATTAATGCCGACACGCGGCCTTGCCTCATGGTTTCACCGGATATTTGCTTGGACACCGGCATGATGGTACAGGTGACGCCCCGTCTTGCCCGCCGATAAACTAAGCAAAGTTACCCCATTAAGCGGTCGATTTCCTGAAAAACCGGCCTATTCCCCTATATAACGCCCTATTTTATTTTGTATTTTCGCCTTGAGTAGTTTCAAAAACTCTTACCAGATAATAATAATGCCGATACAGCAAGTTACAGGTTAGTTATTATTAAAATCATGGTGTTTTTGGATTTTATCACGTTATGAAATCCTCGTATCTTGGTTCGCGTTTAGCCGTTTGATTCGTGTATTTTGCGTCTGGTTCTATCTTGTCAAGCAGGCAAAGCAAAATAGTAGACCGAATTCTTATATCCTCGGTTGTGCGAAGCAAATTAACTATTTCCTGTAAAACGTTAACACCCAAGTCGGCCAATACTCCGCGGACTACCGCTCTGCTAAGCATTCGCAATACAGTCTTGAGGACAGCTTTCAATTCCCTTTGCTTGTTCCCGGGGCGACTTTTTTTCTTAGGTTTTGGCAGCCGGTGATAACCGTCCGATTCTCTGACGGCAAGCAATTGTTTTTTTAATAGAGCCTTCATAGTTTAAGTATGCCATAAATCTAATAGTATTATCAAGATGGCCTATCGTTATGCTTTCATAATCAGATAGTAAAAATGTATAATATACAAGTATCGCGGGATAGCGTAACGACACGAACAACGGTTGAGAAGGAAGGTAAATGAAAATGGCAAAAGGAAAAGAGAAAGAGATACGCTTCGACCCTACTATATACGACTATCTTGACAAGGTTTCAACTGATGGTTGGATTTCAGCTTTCTTATCAAGGAATAGTGATTTTATACTTCTCTATGACAAGATAATGTCATTAAGAAAGTTAAATTCTGAAAAAAATGATTTTTTACTTGAAACCATGCGTAGATATACGACACCAGAGCGTGCCTCTTGGAGTTCTATTATATTTGATACAATTAATGCGGCAACGTCATTGACAGAAGGTCAAGCCATAGATAGTAAGGCAATTGAAAAACTTAAATCTAAAGGAAACGAAAAGTGGAGAGAGCGTATAAGTGATTTATATGACTTAGAAAATAAACTAAAAGATAATGATGAACAACAAAGTCAAATCGCAGCAGAATGTAAAAATGCACAAAATGAAATGTACAATAAATATGGCGTTATCATTACCAGTTCTTATTTTATTTTAGCTAATGGTATGCGAATAATAAATGTCCTAAGTCCTAACCGTATAAGCGCTTACCGTGTTATCAGTAATGATATAACTAATGACGAGTTACACAGTGCTTATGAAAAAGAAGGCGCAGCTCTAAGAGAGAAACCATACGCATATTTGAAACTTTTACACAACAGCGATAAGGACGGCAATATAAGGGACATTTCACCGTCAATAATTTTTAAATACCTTTTCCCTGAATTTTATTATGACATGCCAGGAGAGCAAATATTAAGCACCATAAGTGATATGAAAATAGGTGATTCAGAGCCGGTAAGGAATTTTCCACCACAAAAGGATTCTCTTGTAGTAAGAATTGACTTGAGACTTGGCAGGGATGAGATAATGAGGCAAATAGGTCAATATTTAGATATTCATGTCATTGGAAGAAAAACAAAAAACAGAGACGATAAATGGAAATACTATCTCATGGTCTATGATTTATATAGAGAAGGTCATATCTATGCCGAAATATGTGAAATATTAACACGTTCGATTAGATTGTCAAAAAAGGAACTCGGCAAGTTATTTGACGAAAGAAATATTGAAAACTATTATAAAAATGCTCTTGCATTAATAAATGGTGAATACAAGAAATATATTTAATGCTACTTTAAAAAGTATAGAAGCATATAATGTATTATTATCAGTTACTTATATCAATGTAAATAGCAATAAGCCCTAACAAAATAAGCCTTACCCTCTTTTTGTTTAAGCCACACCCTTATTCTTCGTTACATCCGATATGTATTCCGGTGATAATGGAGACAGCTTTTTAAAAGCGGCAAATTGACTGAGAAAAGGGGTTTGAATGGCAAAAGGCAAAGGAATTCAGAAAGTACCAATCAATGATGTTAACCTCTCAAGTTTTTTATCACTGAAAGGAATCGTGCCGGAATTATCCATTAGCGGCTCACACGTAGTTTTCTTGTTTCCCTCAGACGACGAAACTTACCGTCTTGCGCAGGAGTACAACAACAATGTCGAAATTCCTGTTCTGGATTTTGTCGCGGCACTCAGGCGGCTACGGGCGCAGATGATGGCACTCAGGGGTCAGAAATAATGACTTTAAACAAGCCAGACATTTTGGAGATTATCGAACGGCACGTCATTCTAAAACAGAAAGGGATTCGCCATTGGGGGCTGTGCCCGTTTCACGATGAGAAAACGCCTTCTATGATGGTTGATGTTCAAAGGCAAACGTTCACATGTTTTGGATGTTGGGCCGGAGGGGACGTCGTAACCTTCATTCAGAAGTTGCACGGTGTTGACTTCCGGGTGGCGCTGAAGCTCTTAGATATTCATGGAAAGCCTTACAGCCCGAACCCTGTCCTACAAAAGCAAAAAGAACTTGTCAAGAATTACCGGCAGCAGCTACGGGCATATGAGGATAGGCTTTGCGAATTCTTGAGGACATTAACCGAATGCAAACTACAAATACGAACAGAGGCCGACATAGATGCCATAGCGCCATTCTTCCATGATGAGGCTTACGTGGCGCACATGCTTGACCTCTTGCAGTTCGGTTCTGAGCAGGATAGGCTTGAAATCTATAAACAGGGAGGTATTTTTGAATAAAACATTACCGGATGCGGAGTTGGCCGAAAAGCTCGTTGAATTGAAAAAACAAAGGGAAGGATTGAAGACTGCGCCGATTGAAGCTCACGTTACAAATGAATCGTTGCGCGATAGAATCAATGCCTCAACGATTGAGACTATTCCTGAAATAATAAAGGAAATGGCCGCAATCAAGAGTGAGGCCGAGAGAGACCTATATATTAACCTCTTATCAAAAAAGCACGGCATGGGCAAGCGGGCAATTAGTAAGGATATTCAGGCTTTAAGAAAAGATAAACATGCTGAATCACAGCCGGTTGTCTATAGCATGAATTTTCCCGGACTGGTTGACGTTGTTTCAGATGATGGTAGTAACACCTATTTGTTGAAGGACGGAGATGACTTATCTATATCCAATACCTATGAAATAGACGGCACTGTATATTCACCGCCCACTAAAGACAATATTCCATTTGTAATGGCTCGATATGAAGACGTTGCGGAGTGGTACTATAAAGATGATTATTCAATCTTCAATGACCTCTTAATCTATCTGAAGCGGTTTTCATTCTTACAGGTTAAACAGTGGATAATCGTGGCGTGCTTTATTTTTTTGACATATATTCAAGACCATCCAGACATACGCTATATCCCTATGCTGCTTTTTTACGCCGTTGCGGAGAGGGGTAAATCACGGACTGGCAAAGCCATTGCCTACGTCTCGTATAGAGGGGTACATCTTGTCGATTTGCGTGAGGCCAATATATTCCGATTTTCTGAGAACTTTAAAGCGACATTGTTTTTTGACCTCATGGATTTATGGAAAAAGGCTGAAAGAGGCGGGTGCGAAGACATTTTACTGCTTCGTTTCGAAAAAGGGGCAAAGGCGGTGAGAGTCATTTATCCAGATAGGGGCGCATTTGAAGACACACGTTACTATGACATATTCGGCCCCACAATAATGGCTACGAATCAAAACATAAACAGCATACTTGACACCAGATGTCTTAATATCTCAATGACTAATAAGCTTGGTGAGTACGAAAACCCTACACCTGAAAAAGCACTATCACAAAAAGCACATTTAATCGCATGGCGAGCAAAGGTTATGGATAAACACCTGCCGCTGATAGAACATATACCTGAATTGACAGGGCGGATATGGGATATTTCTAAACCTCTTTTGCAGGTGTGTATGATGGTCTATCCTGAGGGGCTTGATGACCTGAAGGAAGCCTTAATTGAAATCTCGGGGCAGAGAATTGAAGATAAGAAGGGAGGCATACATGAGCAAATTGTTGCCGCGATTGAGGAGTTATCACCGGAGGACGTGCCTGAATGGAGAATAAAAACCGGCGATATAGCGAGTATAATCAACTCACATAGACCCGCAGACAAACCAGTTACAGAGAGATACATAGGAGGGCAGGTACGCGCTTTAGGGTTAAAAACTAAAATGATAAATGGACGCTCTCATATATTTTTATATAGAAGCGATTTTGACATCCTTTTGAGGCAATATAAAACTATTTCCTCTGATATATCGTCAGAACATCTACATACATCTACCAACGTCAAAGAACTAGATAATGCGCCACTTGCCGCCGGTAGATGTTCAAATATTGAGGAATCAACATCTACTCATCATCTACCTGATAAAAACCGCATGGACAGTGCATCTTTGACTTCGGTAGATGTTGGTAGATGTTTAGTCGAGCCTCAAGAGGATAATATTTTAACTTTAGAAACGGACTGTGAGGTCGAAATATGAGATATGTAGCATTGATGCCTCTAAAGATTAAGACTCCCAAAGGCGAAGTCTCAATAAATGCCGGTCAACCTTTTAAAGTAGCGAACAATGAGTTTTTGCTTGGGCTTATAAGTGCTGGCAAGGTTAAATTAGCCGACACACTACATCAACAGCCGGAGACCGCGCCGATAACGCCCACTACCGAGGCCATCGTTCCTGTACTGATAACTCGAGCAATGCGGGCGGAGCTTAGGAATAGAGGTTATGCAGATGATGATTTAGCAAAGATGACACCTCAAGCGGCTCACGATATATTATCTAAGCCAACGGCAACCAAACAATCGGATGCCGCCACGTCGCCCACGCCTGCTATCGAACCACGACCTGAGGCAGCAAAGCAAAGTGCCGTCAGTGTTTACGTCCTGCCAAAGGAACTAAATCAGCATGAGTTTCTGTTAAAGAAAAACTTGAATTACAGGCCGGACGCAGACGGCGGCGGGACGTTGGATTGCTATTTCTGTAAAGGCATGGCTGTTATCGACAAGGCGGGGAATATCTCTTGTGGCAATAGCCGGTGTACGGAAAAGAATTACCATGTGAATGGGCTGAGGTGGAGGCTGGGGAATGAATACAACAGGTAAATCAAATATCGTAACAAGTACGGCCATGAGGCCGGAAATCAATAGAGAGAGGTTGAAATGTCTGAAACGATGTTAAATAGACAGGAATCTATAAACGTTATGAAAATTGCAATTAAGGATATTGTGTTCAGAAAAGACTTGTATCCACGACTTGAACCGGATAATGAGTTGATTGAAAAATACACGCAATGTATTGACGAGTTGCCGCCTATTGAATTAAATCAAGACAATAAATTGATAGACGGGAATCATCTATGATTGGCACATATACGAGTGGGTAAGGAAGCAATAGCGTGTTTTGTTACTTATACCAACACTGATATAGAGCTTAAAATGATAGCTGCTGAAAGAAATGCCAAGCATGGCTATCAGATGAGCAACAAAGACAAAAAGAACCTTGCTATTGAAGTATGCGGCTCATACTCAAATGAGGAGATTGCAAAGATACTCTCCGTGTCTGTGCGTACTGTTAGTGATTGGACGCAGAATAAAAGGCAATCTGATGAGGAAAAACGTAACGAGGATATATTTAGTGAATACCTCAAAGGCTGGAATACTCAGGAGGCCATTGCTGAGAGGTACGGCATTACCAAGCAAGCGGTATCTAAGATAATTGAGAAATTGTCAACAAACAGCAATATTGCCAAAAGTTTACAAAACTTCAAACCAATCATTTACTCAATCTGGAATACGGAAAAAGGTGATGGCGTATCTCATTTCGGCGCGTTTCCTATCGTGTTTATGGAGAATCTGATTTACTATCACACAGAGCCAATGGACATAGTCTATGACCCGTTCGCTGGCAATGGCACGACTGTTGACGTGTGTAAGGCATGGCAACGCCGGTATTACTGCTCAGACAGGATAGTTAAGGCTGGACGTGAAGACGATATAAAGCTGTGGGACATAGCTAATGGCCTTCCTAATGATTTACAGAAGCCGGACTTTGTATTTCTTGACCCGCCTTATTGGAAACAGGCTGAGAAAATGTATTCAGAAGATAAGGAGTGTCTTGGAAATATGAGCCTCGATGATTTCTACGCAACACTTGAGAAGTTTCTCAAGGAGCTTATCGGACGAAAGGTAAAGCGTATCGCTATAGTCATCATGCCTACGCAATGGAAAAACGATAAGAAGTATGAAGACCATATCTTTAAATTAGCCAAAGTGTTTAATGGTAAATATGAGATAGAAATGAGGCGGATACTTCCATATTCGACACAGCAATATAACGCGCAGATGGTAGAGAAGGCCAAAGAAGAGAAGATATGCTTAGTAACTCATCGTGATTTAGTTGTGTGGAGGCTTTTGTAATACCAATGAAAAGCAATAGGAAGTCTATGTACGATACTGGTGTGCTGAACGTGAGCCTGGCGGGTGGTATTTCTCAATCTTGTTATACCATTGAGGTTAAGGTTTGAAAACATTGCTTGAACCGGATGATATACAGGCGATAGCAGACGCGGTTATGGAACGTCTGAAGCCCTCTATTGCCGGTAATGGCAAGCGTGAGCATGAAGACGTTATCTTCGACAAGAAATCCCTTGCCGCATATCTCAAAGTATCTGAAAGCACGATTAGCAAACTGGTAAGTAATAAGCAAATACCGCATTTCAAGATACAGGCTGGTCAATCCGGCGGTGTGCGTTTCAGACAACGGGATATAGATAAGTGGATTCAACGGCAGACAATACCAGAATCTAACACCTTCACCGGCAAATTTAGGTAAAGCGGTAACATGACTGTATATCAAACACGCTTAGTAAATTATCACGTAATATCGGCATGTTATAAACCACTATGCACTAAACTATGCAGTACAAAAATAACCCTTGACATAAACATAGTTTAAGTGTATCATATCTATATGAAAGAGTGGACACCGACAGAAATTAAGGCTTTCAGGCAGCGGCTTAACCTTTACCAGAAGGATTTTGCCGCAGTATTACGTGTAACGGAACAGTACATCTGCAATCTTGAAAAGGGGGTGAAGACACCGGGCGATACTTTGAGAGCATTACTTGATTGTCTTGAGCAAAAGGAAAACGAAAAAGGAAAGGAGGTTACAAAGAGACATGGCAAAACACAAAGGACTCTATAAACAAAAAGGTTCAGATTTTTACTGGCTACGATATGTCGGTCACGATGGTAAGGTTATTCGTGAATCTGCAAAGACCACGAACTTTAAAGAGGCACAGGCAAAACTCGAAAACCAGAGACGGGCTATCCGTGAGGGCAAAGCACCAGAGCCTATCAAGCGAATCTCGAATTTCACGTTCAGACAGCTTTCGGAGCAGTATTTAACCTGGGCTGAACGGCAACGCTCCTTTCGCAGTAAGAGAGGGTTTATCTTACAATTGGTAGATGTTTTTGGAAATCTACCATTGAGGAGCTTCAATACTATGCAAGTCGAGCAATTTCAAACACGCAGGATAGAAAAGGGTAATAAACCTGCAACGGTTAACCGCCTACTGGCAACTATGAAGCACATGTTCACAAAGGCCGTTCAGTGGGAAATGGCAGATGACAGCACGTTTAAAAAGATAAGGCAGGTAAGGTTACTTGAGGAAAATAACCGGCGTTTGAGGTATTTATCAAAAGAAGAGTGTAAGGAGCTTCTTAGAAACTGCAATGGCTACCTGAACGCTATCGTTACCTTTGCACTTAACACAGGGTGTCGTAGGGGTGAAGTTTTATCGGTAAAGTGGGATAATATAGACCTGACGCATGGTTTTATCAGGCTTGACCGCACAAAGAACGGGGAGTGTCGGGACATACCTATCAATGACGACTTGAAGGCCGTATTGCAAAGTATAACAAGGCGGCTTGATATTCCCTATGTATTTTTTGATGAGACCACGGGTAAGCCTTTCAATGATGTTAAGAGAAGTTTTCAAACAGCTTGCAGAAGGGCAGGAATAACGGACTTTCACTTCCACGACCTACGTCATACCTTCGCCAGTCATCTTGTAATGGGCGGCGTGGACATTACCACAGTATCAAAACTTTTGGGACATAAGAGCTTGACCATGACATTGAGGTATAGCCATTTATCACCGAACCACTTACAGAATGCCGTCAACGTGCTGGACATAACAGGGAATGCAGACGAAAAACGAACTGCATATTTACTGCATAGTCAGGCAGTGAACTAAGATTGAAAATGAAAGGTAACCCCTTGAAAAGAAAGGAAGCCACCGAGAGGATTTGAACCCCCGACCAGCTGATTACAAATCAGCTGCTCTACCAACTGAGCTACGGTGGCAATAGCCTTCTATGAAAAATAACATTTTTTAAAATTTTCTGTCAACTGCCTGACTTGCCAATAAATCAATGCCGCCACTGAAAACATTCCCTATCCAGTGCTTCCCCTCAAAGACATATAAGAGTGGCATGATATTTGCTTCCTAATAGTTTTATGATAATATGCCGATTAAATAACAGTGGGGATATACTAATGAAACTCAACGATGTCAGACAAAAGACCTTGGCAAGTATTACCAGACTGTGTCAAATTATTGACGAATCAATGACGTTTTTAGACAGTTGGATATTCTTAACGCCTCAGGCTATGAACGGCTTGCCCATGTCGAAAAAACAAAGGAGAAGAGGTATGAAAAGGTGTGATTCTTGCAACGCAAACCTCGTTTTGAAGGTTCAGTATGAAAGTGGAAACATGTTTACCTGCCCGAGCTGCGAATCAATATTTTTCTTCCCGGTCTACGAAGACCGCTATACCAGACAGTTCGCAGACGCCTTTGCAGAGGTTAAATAAGATAGTCTGTCAGGTAACGCCTATAGCCTTCTCGTAAGCTATAGGCACCGGAGCCGGGTGTTAATCACAGCGAGGCGCTTAATTACACCGGTGCACTGATTTACTTGCTGAACAGTAGCACGAAACTCTTGAATATGTCCGCCTGAAAGTGATTGAGCATTTGTTCTTTCATAAGACTGAGGGCTTCATACGGCGTTAGGGCCTGCTTGTACGAGCGTTCAGCGGTTAAGGCGTCAAATACATCCGAGATGCAGCCAATTTTCCCGTATGGGTGGATTTCATCTTTTTTCAACCTGCGTGGATAACCCGTTCCATCCTCTCTCTCATGGTGCTGCATTACGATTATCTTGCTCTCTTCGCTTAACGCCCCGGCCTTATCCAATATCTTGTACCCCTGATACGGGTGTGTGCGCATCTTAAACATCTCATCGTCGTTAAGGCGGCCAGGTTTGTTGATTATCTCCTGCGGGACTTTTGTCTTGCCCATGTCATGAAGAAAATATCCAGCCCCAAGTTCGTGCATGTCATGGGCGTCGGAATTGCCGAATATCTCCTTTGATACCATTATAGAGAGAATCCCCACGTTTACAGAGTGGGTATATGTATAGAAGTCGTGAGAGGTTATGTTTAACATATAGCCGGAGGTCTCTGGTTCCCTTAGAATCATATCCACTATAGAGGTTATGCCCTCTTTCGATACCTTGATATTCTCCACCGTCGGGCTTTCAAGTAATCTCCCCATCATCTGAAGAGACAATTTGTAGACCTCTTTTGCCTTGTCCTCTTTTGGCATCCTTGTGTCTTGTATTGCCTCTTTCAGGTCATCTGTCAGAAACTTTTCAGGGTTCCAATCCGCTGGCGGGTTTATGTCTTTATCGGAGTGGCTTATGTTTTCGACACTTTCTATTGATAACACCGACTTTTCGGTATCCACGGTAACAGTCTCAATGCCGTGGGCAAGCATCCGCTTAATCTGCCCGGCACCTGTTAATATGAACTCATTTCTCGCAAACGGGTGCCTCAGCCAGGAATCAGGAATTCTCACATACATCCCGACCTTAAGCTCCGTCGCGGTGATTGTCTTTATCATATTACTGGAGTTTTAATGGCCTTTTGCCGCCCCCTGAGTAACCTATGGCACCACTGACCTTGAACTGGCCGACGATGTGCTGCAACCCCGATGAAAGGTCTGAAAGCTCTGACGCCGAGCGTGCAATGTGGTCTGAACTTGCCGAGGTCTCCTGTGACACATTCGCTATGGATTCTATGTCGGTTGTGATTGTCTCTGATACAGTGGACATCTCCTCAGTTGCTGAGGCTATTTGCTCTACCATCACCTGAAGCGACTGAATGCTGGCTACTATTTTATGCAGCGATTCGCCCGCGCTGCTTACGTTTTCTACCCCAGCCTCAACCATCTTTGTGGCACCGTCCATTGAAGATACCGCCATGTCTGTCTCATCCTGAATCGAGATGATCATCGTGCTTATCTCTGATGTCGCCTTGGCCGTTCTCTCTGCCAGCTTTCTCACCTCGTCCGCAACCACCGCAAACCCGCGCCCCTGCTCCCCTGCACGCGCCGCCTCTATCGCGGCATTTAAGGCAAGCAGGTTTGTCTGGTCAGCTATGTCCTTGATTACCTTTACTATATCCCCAATCTGCTTTGAGCGCTCCCCTAATGACGATATCAACCCCGCTGATTCGCCTACCGTTTGCGCTATCCCCTTGACCTCATTTATGGATTTATTTACTATTGCCTCACCTTCTTTTGCCTCTCTTGCCGTGTCCACGGCGGAGGTCGCTATGCTTGAGGCATTTCTTGCTATATCAACGACCGTCTGTGACATCTCCGTAGCCGATGTGGCGATTTGCGAAGACTTGCTTGACTGCTCGTTTACCCCAAGGGACATCTGCTCCGAGCTGCTTTTTAACCCGTCGCTCGACGCCGCCACCATGTCGGCAGACTGCTTTATCTTCTCTATCATTTCATTTAAATTAGCCGCCATCTCCGCCATTGCGCTTAGGAGCTGCCCCGCTTCGTCCGTGTTAAACGACTGTATATCCACTGTCAGGTCACCCGATGCAATTCTGTGCATCGCCCCGACCCCTTCACTCAACGGTTTCGTTATGCTCTTGATTATCGTTATGGCCGCTGCTAATAAACAAATTACGCCGATTAAGATAAGCGCCACCAGCAGGGTCTTCGTAGAGGCGACATTCCTCTCCGATTTTTCATATTCGTTTTTCGCGCCAGTCAGTTGAAGTTGAATTAACTCATCATAGTCTTTCTCCATCGTCTTTGCAAGCGGTCTGAATTTACCGTCAAAGATGGCCTTTGCCTCATCATATTTGCCGCCTCTTACCGCGTTCATAACAGGCGTTAACCCTTCATTTATATAAGCAAGCCTATCTTGGTGAAGCGTATCTGAGATTCTTTTCTCATCATTGGATAACTTTAAAGATGAGTATTTCTTCCACCTCTCGTCATTCTCTGCGATTCCGCTTTCTATCATGGGGACCCTTTTGTCTATCTCCTCTTTGGTTTGAACCATCAGCATCTGAACGAGATTAATCCTGGCGCGCTCAAAGTTCCTGTAAATTATACCTATTTCCCCCGAAGCGACCATCTCATGTTCGTAGCTGTCTTTGAGTAAAGCGTGTGTGCTCAGCGTGCTGTTTAGTCCAAACAGACCTATCACTACAAGTAATACGCAACTAAACCCGGCAAGGATATAAAGCCTCGCGCCTATCTTAATGTTGTTTAACATTCAACCTCCGTATATATAGAGAATTAGACGGTTTAGAAAAACAGTCTTTTATCTTCGCCTTCTTACGCCCTTGCTTACCCCTGAGCCTTTCCTTATTGACCTGCTTTTATACGAACCGGTCCTTGGCTTGCGGTTATGGCCACTGACATATGTCCCTTTCTTGGTGAAATGGCCGTTTACATACTCGGCAAATACCGTTGTACCGCAAGACAGTAAAAAAGCCAACATAACTATTATTGAAGCCGCCTTTTTCATCTCATGCCCCCTTTCATCTCATGCCCCCTTTCATCTCATGCCATCTTACCCACACTTTATTACGTTTATCAATCTAAACGCCACGTATACTAACATATATATTCGTACTTCTCAAACGAAAACTTTAGAACAATCCCTCGCTGATTCAATAATTTGCCCTGCTACCACCGGATTACAGCAGATGCCCATGTAAGCCCCCCACCGAACGCCTCCAGAAGTACATAGTCGTTGTCCTTTATGCGCCCACCCGAAGCGGCCTCATCCAGGGCAATCGGTATGGAGGCGGCTGAGGTATTGCCGCACCTGTCGAGGTTTACCATCACCCTGTCCATGCCTATGCCAAGCCTTGAGGCAGTTGCCGATATTATCCTCAGGTTTGCCTGATGCGGCACCAACAGGGCTATGTCGGAGGCCTTGAGGCCATTTTTTTCAAGGGCGTCAAGGACGAGTTTCTCAAGCGTCCTTACCGCTATTTTAAACGTCTCATTGCCTTTCATTTTTATGTAGTATAAACGGTTTGCCGCCGCCTCCTCTGATGGGGCAGATGGAGGATATTTAGAGCCACCCCCCGGCATATTTAACAGTTCCCAGTAGTTGCCGTCTGAGTGTATGTCAACCGACATGACGCCGGATTGGCCATCTGATGCCTCCACAATTACAGCACCCGCACCATCACCAAAAAGGACACAGGTGTTTCTGTCCTCCCAGTCCGTAAATCTTGACAGGGCCTCTGCCCCCACTAACAGCACCCTCCTGTACATCCCGCTCTTTATGTAGGCGTTGGCGGCAGACAGGCCGAATAAAAAACCTGAACACGCCGCGTTTACGTCAAAGGCCGCCGCATTGTCCGCACCGAGGCGGCTCTGCAGAAAACACGCCGTTGCTGGTATCGGCATATCCCCTGTAACCGTCGCAACGATGATTAAATCCAGGGAATCGGCTGAAATCCCCGCTCGCAAAAGGGCAATCTTAGAGGCCTCATACGCCAAGTCTGACGTGTTTTCCCCTTCGGCCACAATCCTCCTCTCTTTGATCCCCGTCCTTTCCATTATCCATTTATCAGACGTGTCAACCATTCTCTCCAAATCGCCGTTGGTCAGCCTTTTTGACGGCACGTATGAGCCGGTTGAGATAATCTTAGCCCTCTGCAATCTGTTGCTCCTTCATTTGCTTATGCGACATGGCAATCTCCTCAGATATTATCTTATTAATATTCACCTTCGCCAACTGATTCGCCACCTTTAGGGCATTTTTTATCGCCTTTGACGTGGAGCGGCCATGACAGATTATGCACGTGCCGTTTATGCCCAACAACGGCGCCCCGCCGCTTTCGTCGTAGTCTGTCCTTCTTCTGAAACCCCTGATTGCCGGCTTCATAAGCAGATACCCAAGTTTACTTGAGAAACTCCCCGATATCTCCGCCTTCAGCATCTTCATCAGCGCGTCCGCCAGTCCCTCGCTCACCTTCAGTATAGTGTTCCCTATAAACCCGTCGCACACCACTACATCCGCAAGGCCGGTAAACACATCCTTGCCCTCTATGTTGCCGATGAAGTTTATATTCGCCGTCTTTAAGAGCTTAAAGACCTCTTTTGTCAGTTCATTTCCCTTGGTGTCTTCCTCACCTATGCTCATAAGGCCTACCTTTGGCTCGTTGACGCCATAGACCGCCTTATAGTAGGCGCTGCCCATAAGGGCAAACTGGAGCAGGTTGTCGGGTTTACAGTCAACATTTGCCCCGGCGTCAATCAACAAAAAACGCCCCTTTACCATGGGCATCAGGACGGCTATCGCCGGGCGGTCAACCCCCTGGGCCTTTTTGAGAATCGTCAGCGCCGTTGCCATTGCCACGCCCGAATGTCCGGCGCTTACTACGGCCTCCGCCTCGCCTTTTTTTACCATATCTACCGCTACCCTTATTGATGAGTCCTTCTTCTTTCTGAGGGCCTGCGACGTTGCCTCATCCATGCCAACCACCTCAGAGGCGTGTTTGACTGTTATCCTCTTGTTGTCATAGTTCTTTTCGGCCTTCAGACGTTTCCATAGCACATCTGAGTTGCCAATCAGCTCCACGCTTATGTCGTCATACTCCCCGACGGCCTGCAACGCCCCTTCAACAGTCACACCAGGGGCATTGTCGCCTCCCATCGCATCCAGTGCTATCTTCATTGACCGGTACCTACTCTTTCTCTACTACTGCCAGTACCTCTTTCCCGTCGTACTTGCCGCAACCTAAACATACGCGGTGGGGTGCCTTAAATTCGCCGCAGTCAGGGCATTTCATTACTGGTGGCAGCGCGCCTTTCCAGTTTGCCTTCCTCTTGTCTCTTCTTGATTTCGAGTGTCTTGATGTTGGATTTGCCATTTATGCTCCTTTAGATTTATTATTAGTGCCCTTCATAAAGTCTTTCAATACATGAAATCTCGCGTCAACCGGCCGCTTTGCGCACTCACAAGGCACGGTGTTGAGATTTGCCCCGCACGAAGGACAAAGTCCCCTGCACTGTGGGCTGCACACCGTCTGCATCGGTATATTTAAGATCACCTGCTCTTCCATCATACGACTTATGTCCAAAAGACCGTCTTCATAAAAATGTAAATCCAGCTCGTCGCCGGACAACTGTCTTGCGTCCACCTCCGCCTCCAGCTCGCTTACCGGGACACAGACCATGGATACATCTATCTTAAAGCCATTGTCAAACTCCTCAAGGCATCGGCTGCAAGTTGATCTGGCGTCAACGACGGCCTCAGCAGAGGCCATCACCTCACCGGCCACACCCGCCACCAGCCGCAGGTTGACAGTCCCCTTTAAGCGGCCTTCCATTGACGTTCGCCCCTTTGTCAGAGGTATCTCTACCGCCGCGTCCTGCCCTTCCTCCGGTATGTCCTTTACATGTATCCGCATACTCCCGCCGCCTGTCTGCATACTCCTGCCACCTTCATATTTTATAGTAGTAAGGGCGTTTTATCAAACACTACCCTAAATTATAATTTTTACAATTAAAACTTGTCAAGGAACGGCGAAAATATGATATAATCAAAATTGCCCGTGGAGTTAATATCGTTATTAAAAGACTGGATTCCTGCCTTCGCAGTAATGACAGATTTAGTGTGGGCGTGATAAGAAAGGTGAGGAATGACAAAAAAGGCAGGAATCCAGAGGGTTTTAATGGAGGAACATAAGTGCTAAGACAGAGATTACTGGTAACGTGGACATTATGGAAGAGATAAACGACCTGATTGAACAGAGAAAAAAGAAACTTGCGGAGCTGCGCTCTCTTGGCATAGACCCATACGACGAGGGTTTTACCGCGGCAGATTACGCCGCGGCGCTTATAGATAAATATGGCGGCTTAGACCATGACGCACTTGAGGCCGCCAACCTGCCGTGCTCTGTTGCCGGACGAATCCTTGCCATGAGGAATTTTGGAAAGCTGGCCTTCGTGCATATTGCCGACGCCTCGGACGAGAGGATTCAACTGTGTTTCGCCAGAGACATCCTTCAGGATAAATTTCCCATCACAAAGAAACTTGACGTCGGTGATATAATCGGCGTTTCAGGGAGATTATTTAAGACTAAAACGGGGGAACTGACCGTAGAAGTCCAAAGTTTTAAGATAGTATCTAAGTCCCTGCGCCCCCTGCCGGAGAAATGGCACGGCCTGACAGATGTAGAGACACGCTACAGGCAGCGCTATGTTGACCTCATCGTAAACCCTGCCGTTAAGAGGACCTTTGCTATGAGGAGTAAGATTCTAAAGTCTATCAGGGACTTCCTTGAGGAGCGCGGGTTTATCGAGGTGGAGACGCCGATGATGCACCCGATTGCAGGAGGGGCGGCGGCAAAGCCGTTTAAGACGTTTCATAACGCGCTGGAGCTGGATTTATATCTGCGTATCGCCCCGGAGCTGTATTTAAAACGCCTGCTTGTTGGTGGCTATGACAAAATTTTCGAGATAAATAAGAATTTCAGGAACGAGGGCATATCCACGAAACACAACCCCGAATTCACGATGATAGAGTTTTATATAGCCTATAAAAATTATGAATACCTGATGGACTTCACCGAGGAGCTGATCTGCGAGGCGGCCATGCGCTCTGTCGGCACGCTGAAATTCAAATACGGGCAACTTGACATAGACCTTACGCCGCCGTGGAAGCGGCTCACGTTTTTCGGGGCGCTTGAGGAAAAGGGACTGCCGGAGGAGGTAGCCCGTGACTCTGAAAAATCTGTCGAATGGGCACGGCGGCACGGCGTTGATATACCAAAGAATCTGCCTCAGGGGAAGTTAATATTTGACGAGATATTCTCGGAACTCGTCGAGCCGGAACTTATCCAGCCCACGTTTATTACCGACTATCCTGTTGAAATCTCTCCCTTGGCGAAGCGTAAGAAGGACAATCCCGCCCTCGTGGATAGATTTGAGCTGTTTGTTGTTGGCAGAGAGCTTGCAAACGCGTTTTCGGAGCTTAATGACCCTATTGACCAAAGGGGCAGGTTTCAGTCCCAGTCAGAGGCAAGGCTTCTGGGCGACGAAGAGGCGCACTCCATGGACGAGGATTTTCTCCGGGCGCTTGAGTACGGGATGCCACCGGCGGCGGGCGAGGGCATTGGCATTGACCGCCTGGTTATGCTCCTTACCGACTCACATTCAATCAGGGACGTTATCCTGTTTCCCCAACTAAAGCCAGAGCAGTGAGGTTAAGCTATCCTTTTTTTATAGCCCTGCGATATTCCAAATCAAGGAAAAAAAACAGGGGCGTTTCGTTTAACACCGTCATATCCATTGGCGGGGTAGCGCTTGGCGTAATGGCCCTCATCATTGTGCTGTCTGTGATGAGCGGTTTTCACGAGGATTTACAAAGGAAGATACTTGGCGTCAACACCCATATCATAGTGCTGAATTACGAGGGTAAGATGATTAATTACAGGGAACTTGCCGATACAATAAAGGCTATGCCGCATGTGACGGCTGTGTCGCCGTTTGTGCTGGGGCAGACGATGGCCTCACGCCAGAAGAAGGCGCAGGGGATTTACCTGCGCGGTGTGCTGCCCTCGTTGGAGCAGACCACAACGGACATCGGCAAGTACGTGAAGAAGGGTTCTGTCAACGCCCTCAATGACGTGGAAAACGGCATTGTGGTGGGCAAGGAGCTCGCCTCTAACCTGGAGCTGTCCCTCAATGACGATATAAATATCATCTCCCCGATGGGTGACATAGGCCCTCTGGGTATGCTGCCTAAGGCGAGGAAATTCAAGGTCGTGGCGATCTTTGAGGTCGGCATGTTTGAGTATGACGCCAATCTTGCGATGGTCTCAATGGAGTCGGCTCAGAAATTTTTTGACGTCGGTGACGCGGCAAGCGGCATAGAAGTAAAAATTGATGACATATACAAGGCCTCAGATGTACGGGCGTATATAAATAAATCGCTTGGCTATCCATACTACGCGCGTGACTGGATGCAGATGAACAGGAATCTGTTTTCGGCGCTGAGGCTGGAGAAATTCGCCATGTTTGTCATTCTGACCCTTATTGTGCTGGTTGCGGCGTTTAATATCATCTCCACGCTTATTATGAACGTAATGGAGAAACAGCGCGAGATAGCCATACTTAAGACTATGGGGGCGACAAACAGCGGCATAATGTGGATATTTATGATTCAGGGTCTGTTTATCGGGCTTGCCGGGACGGTTATCGGCCTTGCAGGAGGCTCAATAACATGCTTTCTGCTGGATTCATACGAGATAATAAAGCTGCCCGCCGATGTGTACTACCTGAGCCATCTGCCAGTGAAGGTGAAACTCCTGGATTTCATGCTTGTTGCCGCCTCGGCGTTGACGATAAGTTTCTTGTCAACCATATATCCGGCGTATCAGGCGGCGAGGCTCAATCCGATTGAACCGTTGAGGTACGAGTAACTTGTTTAGGTTAATTGGGCGGATTATTATGATAACGTTTCTGTCGGTGGTGTGTTTTCTGTTTTTGGCGTATCGTTACGGCGGGGATAATTTCAGATGGCTTGGCGATGAGATAGAGTATGCGGCTTCTGATGTGAAGTCCTTTATGAACAAAGTGGCCGATAAGGCCGATGACATAGGACAGCGTATGCACGCCGTCATGGGGCAATACAATAAGACAAAGGAAGCGGTTAAGACGATAAATAAGGCCGTCCATACCGCAGCACCCCGCCATTCTGATGAGGCCGAAGAGACCAAATCCGGGGACGTATCACCAAAAGATGATAAACATAACTAAACTCAAAAAGTCGTTCTCCACCGAGGCCGGCCCGCTGACCGTACTGGACGGTGTGGATATGGTAATAGAAAAAGGGAAGATAATCTCAATAATGGGAGCCTCAGGCGCGGGCAAAAGTACGCTCCTGCATGTCACGGGTACGCTTGACAGGCCGACCTCCGGTGAGGTTTCATATAATGGCGAGGATGTCTTTAAGCTTTCTGACAGGGAACTTGCCGCGTTCAGGAACAGGACTATCGGGTTTGTGTTTCAGTTTCACAACCTGCTGCCGGAGTTTAACGCACTTGAAAACACGATAATGCCCGGACTTATCGCCGGGACAGAAAAAGAAGAGCTGCTGCAGCGGGGTAGGGCGATACTCTCTGAGCTTGGCCTGAAGGACAGGCTTCTGCACAGGCCGGGGGAGCTGTCAGGCGGAGAGCAGCAGCGTGTGGCGGTTGCCCGCGCCCTTATCCTTGAGCCTTTAGTGGTGCTTGCTGATGAGCCGACGGGAAATCTGGATACAAAAACCGGCGAGATGCTGATAGAACTTCTCCTTGACATAAACAAGAAAAAGGGTACGACATTTATTATAGTAACGCACAACGAAGCCTTCGCCCGGAAAACCGACATCACTTATGTAATGGTTGACGGCGCTCTGAGGGCCTGATAGTAAGTTGCAGACAAATGAGTAATTTAAAAGTCTGTCATTCCTGCGAAAGCAGGAATCCAGTTTTTAAGAAAATGGCGTAAGGACTGGATTGCCGCTCGTAGGCGGGAATGACAAATTAGGGAAGGTCGTGATAAGCATATTTAACAAGGTGAAGTTTGTGTCGCTCAATACCAAGCTGATGGTGTTTGGTCTGTTTTGTCTGATAATGCTTGGCGTGAGTTTTCTATACGACTTCAGAAGTACGGTTGAGATAAACGACATATCTTTATGGCTGCATAAGGCCGGTGAGTTGAGATGGAGGCTGCCGGAGTATACCTGTGGTTTCCCCGGTACACTCAATGCCGTAACTGGTGATGCTAAAAACGGTAACTATGCGGCGAGGCTGCGCCCGTTGAGAGATTTAAAGGCGCGGCAGATGTCAGAGGAGCTGTTTAACAGATGGAATGCCCTGAAGTCCGCGCCGCCTGACGAAAAGGCGGTCAGGGAATTTGACGGGGCGCTGGATGCCTTTACCTCTTACATGCTGGCAGATTACGGGCAAAAACTTGCGGCCTTGTATCGCTTTAAACTCTATATGGCGGTATTTTTTTACCTGATGGTCATATTGGCCATAGTACAGGCAAGGGCGATGGTCACACGCCCGCTGTTGAAGATAATTGAAGCGGTAAGAAAGGTCTCCCGCGGGGATTTTCACACAAGGATAAACCTGAGGTGCAAGGACGAAATAGGCGAGCTATGCAGGTATTTCAACGTAATGACAGACGCGCTTGACAGCTCATTTAACGATATGGAAGTCCTTGCCTCGTTCCCGGAGAAAAACCCCTCGCCCATAACAGGACTTCAAATACACGAAGGGCGGCTCCTGATAACGTACATTAATCCAGCGGCACAGGCCCTGATTAACGCTGATAATTTAGACAGGGCAGACCTGATACCTCCACAGTTGAACGAGATCATTGAGACCCTCCTGTCAGAAGATAAGGACTCAACATTATGTGAAATCGCCATAAAAGATAAGATATTTATTCAATACGTCCATGTATTGAAAGACCGTAAGACTATAAGGATATTCTCATACGACATAACGCGGCGCAAACAGATGGAAGACAGACTAAAAGAATACGCGGACAACCTTGAGCAAAAAATCAAAGAGAGGACAAAGGAACTGGAAGACGCCAAGCTCATGGCCGAGGCGGCAAGCAGGACAAAGTCCGGCTTCCTCGCAAATATGAGCCATGAGCTGCGTACGCCGCTTAACTCGGTCATAGGTTTTTCACAAGTCCTTGTAGATAAACTCTACGGAGAGCTCAACGCACAGCAGGAGCAGTACGTAAACAATATACTAAACAGCGGAAACCACCTGCTTGCCCTGATAAACGATGTGCTGGATTTATCAAGAATTGAGGCTGGTAAAATAGAGCTTGAGACGTCCATCTTTAGTGTCGGGCAGCTTATCAACACCTCAGTTGCCATGTTTAGAGAGCGTGCGATGGCAAAGCGCGTAAGGTTGTCTGCTGAGATACAAGCGGAGGCGGCTATAAATGTGGATGGCGACGAGCGTCGGCTGAAACAAGTGCTGTACAATTTACTAAGCAATGCGATAAAATTCACTCTGGAGGGCGGTACGGTAAAAACGACCGCGATGGCCGTCGTGCACAGCGCGGCCCCAGGTCAACGGTTTATCGAAATAGCCGTCGAAGACACAGGTATCGGTATCAGGGAGGAGGACATAGAGAGATTATTTATGGAATTCACGCAGTTGGATTCGTCATATACGAAGAAATACGAGGGTGCGGGACTGGGCCTGGCGCTGTCGAAGAAATTGATAGAACTGCACGGCGGCACAATCGGCGTAACAAGTGTTTTTGGCAAAGGAAGCAGGTTTTATTTTACAATACCAATATGTGGGCAATGATATTAATACCAAGTTGCAATCATATGAGTAATTTTGTCATTCCTGCGAAAGCAGGAATCCAGTCTTTCAGGAGACGGTGTGAGGACTGGACTGCCGCTCGTAGGCTGGAATGACAGACTTGAAAAAAAATAGTTACTTTTATGAACACAATTTAGTATAGGGCAAAGGTTATGAGGGCAAAGATACTGATAGTCGAGGAAAACGAAAACAACAGGCTGCTGATGAGGGCGGTACTGAGCTACCACGGGTATGATATTATCGAGGCGGCAAATGGTGAAGAGGCTGTTCGCGCGGCCAGGGAGGCCCTGCCAGCGCTGATATTTATGGGTATACAACTGCCTGTAATGGATGGCCTGGCGGCCGTGAAAGCGCTGAAGCTTGACCCAGCCACGCAGGGTATCAAGACCGTTGCAGTTACGGCATATGCCATGAAAGGAGACAGGGAGAACATACTTGAGGCCGGCTTTGACGGTTACATATCCAAACCCATAGATACGAGGCGGCTTCCGGCAATCGTAGAGGATTATATATCACAGCCATGAAAGACAAGAGAAAGAAAATCCTCTGTGTTGACGATGAGCCAGTTAACCTCCAGCTCCTTGAGGCATTCCTAAGGCCGCAGGGTTATGAGATGCTCATGGTCGCAGGCGGCGTGGAGGCCCTGGACGTGATATGCTCCACCTGCGTGGATATTGTCCTGCTGGACGTGATGATGCCCGATATGGACGGGTTCGAGGTATGCAGGGCAATCAAAGGGAATGAAAGGCTGCGGCACATACCCGTAATAATGATGACGGCACTGACGGACAAGAAGGAACGCATAAAGGGAATAGAGGCGGGGGCGGAGGAGTTCCTAAGCAAACCGTTTAATTTTGCCGAGGTGCTGGCGCGCGTCAGGATGCTTATCTCGATGAAGGAGCTTAATGACCGGCTGAGTTTTGCCTACAACGACATGGTAACCCTGACGACCTACGGTGAGTCGCTGATGCACAGGTTTGACCCTGTGAGTTTCGATTTCCACACATCAATAGACGAGATAATGAAGCAGACGTTAAGAAAAAAGACGAAAGACGACGCCAGGCCGGAGGCGTTTATCGTAGGAATATGCAACGACAAGGACAAGGACTGGCAGTGGCGCGTATATAAATATAACGAAGGGATGACTGGCGGAATAATCGAGTCGCAGTTACTGCCGGGCGGCTATGAAGGCCTGCTTGCCATACCTGATAGGGGCAGCTCCGCCACATCGGTGTTAAACGCCGGCGACACGGACAGCCCTGAGCTTGCCGCGTTCTTAAATGAGATACGCCACACCGTGCTGCAGATAGACAATGTCGTCTCCTACGTCAGCGCCTCGCTGTGTATCTTTGCGATAAACTATGGCTACACGGTGTCTTCATACGACGCCTCGGTGCTGAATAATTTTGTGGTACAGAGCCTGTTTCTAAAGAATCTCTCGTCGCAGGTGCATGAGACAGAAGACGCCTTTGAGTATATGGTTTACAGCCTTGCGAGGGCGGCAGAGAGTAACGACGAGGACACGGGAAATCACATCCTGCGCGTTGGGCGTTATTCAGCAACGATAGCGGAGTATCTGGGCATGGACGCAAGGTTCATCCAGACCATTACCCTTCAGGCAACGCTTCACGATGTAGGGAAGATTCATATACCGGCGGAAATCCTGAAAAAACCCGGGCAGTTAACGACCGCACAATGGAGGGAGATGAAGCAGCATTCCTCATACGGCGCCAAGATAATAGGCAGCCACTACAGGCTGTCAATGGCGGCAAGCATAGCCCGGACGCACCATGAGAAATGGGACGGCAGCGGCTACCCCAATGGCCTGAAAGGGGAGGATATCCCGCTGGAGGGACGTATCGTGTCCCTTGCCGACATATTTGACGCCCTGATAAACCCGCGCGTCTATAAACCCGCCTTTGACGCGGCGACCACATATAAAATCCTGACAGAAGGAGACGGCCGCGTAATGCCCCACCACTTCGACCCGCAAGTCCTTGAGGCGTTCAAAAACACAGTTTCGAAATTTTTGGAGATATTTGAGGAGCTGAAGAATAACTGAAACAGCAATCTATTTAGAGATTTGTCTTGAAAATATAAACACTACTAGGTATACTAAATACGCATGAGGCAGTAATAAATGGAAAAGAGAGAAATTAAATTTGTAGTAGAGGCAGTATCGGGGAGGGCAATCAGAACAACATATCGTCATTGGGATTTGATTACAAAGACTAAGCATCCTGAGATAGAAAATAAAGAAGTAGAAGTAAGGGAATGTCTTTTAAACCCTATTGAGATACGAAGGAGTTCTGAAGACGACAACGTATGCCTTTATTACTTACCACTGGATAAGTATTTTATCTGTGTAGTTGTCCGGCATTTGAACGGCGATGGATTTATAATAACGGCATATATAACCGATAAGGTTAAAGAAGGAGAGAAAATATGGAAAAGATAACTATAACTTATGATAAAATTGGCAATACGTTAGACGTATGGTTCAGCGCGCCGAAACCATGTGTGAACGAGGAAATAGGCGGCGGCATTATAATAAAGAAAGACGCAAACGGTGATATAATAGGTTTTGAAAAGCTGAATTACCTAAAAAAAGATAACCCGCAAGAAGTACACTCAATACCGCTTGAGGTGGCAATAGTATGAACATCATGCAAAAAGGAAAACTATGCAGCGATTAATTATAAAGAATTTCGGGCCAATAGAAGAGGTTGATTTAAATATCAACGACATAATGCTCTTCATCGGCCCACAAGCAAGCGGCAAAAGCACAATCAGCAAGGCGGTATATTTCTTTAAATCGTTAAAATATGAGTTGTTTAGATATGTTTTATCACCAATCAAAAAAAAGAACTTTGAAGTATCAATAGATAATTTTGATAGAGCAGCAGATGTACAATTTGTGGCTATTTTCGGTCCGATACGGCATCTATCCAATACATATCTCAAGTATGAATATAAAGAAGGTGTGGATATAGAAATAACTATTGAAGAAGGAAATTGCGTTTACCATTTCAGCGAGGCATTTCGCCAGATCTTTACAGAAATTATTAATAAGGTAAAATCTTATGCGTCTAATTATCATGCAAAAGATCCCAAGTTTTTGTCTTCGAGTGAGCTTTATTCGATCGGATTTGAAGAAGCATTTTTTGAATCAGAAATTGAAGACTTAGCTAATGAATTATTTTCAGACAAGCGGGATGTAGTCTTTTTTCCTGCTGGAAGGAGTCTTCTCTCAATATTATCTGACCAAAGACAAAACATTGATTTTAGAGCACTTGATCTTACGATGGCTCAGTTTGTAGAGAGGATAAATATTTCAAAGACGATCTTCTCATTATTTCCGACTATTCGCGCGCATAAACAAACAAAACTGACACAAGCAGCACAAGACGTTATTTTGAAAATTCTAAAAGCAACATATCGCTTTGAAGATGATGAAGATAGACTTTATTTTAGTAACACAGGTCATACCAGACTATCCTTCGCCTCGTCTGGCCAGCAAGAGGCAATATGGATATTATTGTTTATACGTGAAATAATACAGGAAGACAAGGATTTCTTCTCAGTGTTTGAAGAACCGGAGGCACACCTTTACCCTGAGACTCAAAAAGACATTATTGATTTGATTTGTTTATTATCCAATTTAAATAACAATCAGATAATCATAACCACGCATAGCCCTTATATCCTGTCTTCGTTTAATAATTTACTCTACGCATACACCATTTATAAAAAAGGGGTGCCGGATGTCAACTCTATTGTCAGCAAAGAATTGTGGATTAATCCTGACAGATTAGATGCCTATTTTGTTGACAAGGGTCGGGTTAGGTCAATTATTGATGAAGAGTATAAGCTGATAAAAACAGAAGAGATTGACAGCGCCTCTCAAATTATTGACGAGGTGTATAGTAAACTCTTTGATATTGACCCATAGTGATGAGCTGCGACAATTTCAAAAACCATAAGTGCTCTAAATGCGACAATCGCAGGATAATTGTCGTCGAGCAAAAAAGATCTAAGTACACGCTTAATAATGCGCCGGAAAAATATATTTGTAAGATTGATGTTGATGGATGCCTTATTACCGATGGAATGCGGTGCGATTACCTGATAATTAATTGTGATGACAACGTGGCGTATTTTGTAGAACTCAAAGGAAAGAATCTCTCTCATGCTATAGAGCAGATAACTCAATCCTTAACGTTATTATCAGATAAAATAACTGGCTGCAAAATCAACGCAAGAATAGTATTAACAAAGGTAACTACCCCTACGACAAAAGACTATCACCAAAAATTGCGATTTGAAAAATTGTTAAGAGGATACAAGAATGGCAATCTCAAAAAAGGAACTATTCAGTTTGTGGAACCGGAGTAAAAAAGTGTACAGGCGGCTTATGCAGGCCCTTCGACTGGCAATCCTCCTTGTTGCCTTTTGCCTTATAATCGCCGCCCCCGCGGTTGCCGCCCCGGATGTTAAATTCAGCCTGCCCGCAGAGCTTTCGGACTCCGACAACGCGGTTTCACCCGAAGATAAGATAAAACTAACCCGCCGTATTAAAGACCTGCTCAGCGGTATTGACGCCGTCTCGGCGGCCGTATATCAGACAAAGCACCTTGCGATGCTGAAAAAGGCAATCGAATCAGAAGGCACCGTGATCATCAGGAAAACCCCACGCGGGCTCAGATGGGAGGCCGTAAGGCCCGAAAGGACAGTAACCATCATTGACGAAAAGACGATAACCATATATAAGCCAGTCGAAAAGGAGGCCGATATATACGACATAGAGGCCAATATCGCGGCCAAACAATCAATGGCTTTTTTCTCTTCCACTATGTGGGGGGATATTTCGGAGCTGGAGAAGAAATTCAGTACAGAGATTTATTTAAAAAATGGCCTCATTATCTACAGGCTTATCCCGATTTCTGAGATGGTTTTGAGATACCTCACATCAATAGTAATATATTTTAACGACTCCACGGGCATCCCCGCCGGGTTTGAGCTGACCACGCCAAAAGGCGACAAGTACATGACTTCGTTAAGGGATGTCAAAAAAAACCCGCCATTTGACATAGACACGTTTTATCTGAAACTTCCAAAGGAAGTCTGGGTGCGAGACCACACGAAGCCGGATGAAAAAAACAGGTAATATCGGTACTGTATTAAAAGCCGCCGTGATAGCCGCGCTTGTAGTATTTTGCATAATGTACTACGACAGGCTGAACCCTGCGGGGATAAGCGCCTTTGCGGCTGAATATGGCGGCACTGCGCCGGTGGTGTTTATAGCGGTTTGTGCGCTGCGCCCGCTGTTATTTTTCATACCGACGATGGGGCTTTCAATCGTGGCGGGGCTTTTGTTCGGGGCATTCAATGGCGCGTTATATGTGGCATTCGCGGGTGTGTTGTCGAGCATGACGGGGTACTGGTTTGCCAGATGGATTGGCAGGGATGCGATAGTGCGGCTGACGGGCGTGAGCGAAGCCCTTAGGAGGCTTGACCGTTGGGCGGCGGAAAATGCACGGCGGGCGGTGTTGTCTATGAGGCTGTTTCAGCTTCCATGGGATATTGTGAGCTATTGGGCGGGCATTTCCGGCGTGGGGTTTCGGGATTTTTTTATTGCCAGCATGATTCCGCTCCTTCCGGTGAGTTTTTTATATACCTACATGGGCAGTAAAATACTGACGCCGCTACACGGGGGGTTCATCGCGGCAGTTATGGCCATAGCAGGCCTGGGTGCCCTGCCCCATGTGATAAAAAAATTAAAAAACAGCAACAGAACGAAATCCTGACGGCAATTTCAAATATTTATCGCTTTATTGTACAATACAGAGCGCATTGGAGAAAAACTAAAGATGAGAAACGATCAGCAAGGCGATGAGTTTTTGATAGCCGACTCAGCCCCCGTATTCATATGGACATCGGACGTCCACGGCGAGCGCTGCTATTTCAACAGGGTATGGCTGGACTACACGGGCAGGACACTTGAGGAGGAACGCGGGGGCAGGTGGATGGAAGGCATACATCCGGATGACTACATGAGCTACTGCGAATCATTCAACGCCGCCCTTTCAGGGTGCACTCCCTTCAAGGCCGAGTACAGGCTCAGACGCAAGGACGATGTCTTCCGATGGGTACTGGACACCGGTACGCCACGCTATAATGGGGATGGTGCGTTCATCGGCTATATTGGCTCGTGCGTGGGCATCAGCGAACGAAAACAGATGGAGGCCGAACTCATACGAAGCAACTCCATGCTGAAATCCCAGCAGGAGGCGTCAATAGATGGAATCCTGTTTCTTGATGAGCACCACAACATATCAAGTTTCAATTCCCTGTTCTGCCAGATGTGGGACATACCGGCGGACCTGTTAGATAGCAAAGACGGTCGGCCGCTTCTGGATTTCTTAAAGACAAGGCTTGAAAACCCTGAGGATTTCATAACAGACGCCGATTGCGCGGCAGCCCCAGGACATAACACTAACAGTGCCGCCCTGTGCGTCAGAGATGGCCGGATATTTTCCCAGCATTCGGCCTATGTAACGTCACAAGACGGCGGCAACTATGGAAGAATATGGTTCTTTCGGGATATTACGTGGCGCACTAAGATGGAAAACGAACTCAGACAAAAAACGAAATCTCTGGAAGAGCTTGCGGCACATCTTGAACAACGGGTTGAGCAGGAGGTCGAACAGCGGGTAAAACAAGAGAAAATTCTCATACAGCAGGCAAAAATGGCCTCTATGGGCGAGATGATTGAGGCAATCACGCACCAGTGGCGACAGCCCCTGAATTCCCTGTGCCTGATTATTCAGGACCTCGCCGACACGTTCGACAATGATGAGTGCGACAAATCGTTCATGGCGGATGCCGTTACAGACTCAATGCAGCAGATTGACTACATGACCAAGACGATAGACGATTTCCGAAATTATTTCAAACCGGCAAAGACGAAAGAGGTCTTTGATGCGGTACAAGGCGTGAAAGAAGTGCTTTCGATAGCATGGGGACAGCTAAAAATACACTCCATTTCAGCGCTGATAAACGGCTCTTCCTATGACCCAAACCAACCAGCCGATTTAGCACAGATTTTCGTGTCAACGTACAAAAATGAATTCAAACAAGTAATCCTTAATATCGTCAATAACGCAAGAGACGCGTTAAAAACAGCCCCAAAGCCAAGAGAAATATCGTTTGGGATGTTAGCCGACAACGCCACACTGATAACAACCATCAGCGACACAGGCGGGGGAATACCTGAAAATATATTGAATAAAATATTCACGCCTTACTTTACGACTAAAGAACACGACAAGGGAACCGGCATCGGCCTATACCTGTCAAAAATGATCGTGGAAAACAACCTTTCGGGAAAGATATACGCATCTAACGCAAAGGCCGGGGCATGTTTTACGATAGAGCTTCCCATAGGCGATTAGATCAATAGATAAAACGTGTGCGAGATACGGGTGAAGGGGGGTTACCCCCCTTCGTCTTTAATCCTTTTGCTTAGTCTCCTTGTCTTGCTTAGTCTCCTCGTCGTCGAAGAGGTCTTTTTTCACAGTGCCGCCGCACAATTTTATCAAGTGCTTAAGTGCCTTAGCGGCCTGTTTTGCCTTAGTTTCGCTCTCACATTGAAAATAACCATAGTTTTGCATCAATTCGTTGTGATATCTGTCCTTCGACCCATCAACAATATACTTAATGAGGGGGGCCTCATCCGAAGTAGTGTAGCTGATACTGTTGGCGATTAGACCGTATTTTACGCCGTTGGTTGAAGGCCACACTCCGGGGGTAGGACTTTCGGGGTTTAACTTGTCCAACGGGGCATAGCGTCTGTGCATATAGGAGGTGTTGTCATATGACCTGGTCTCGGAAATAAACATACACCCTTCAAGAAATACATTATCCTTCGTCTCGGCATTATCATTATCAATCGTGCATCTCTCTTTTATATACGCGAATGTCTCCTCTTTAGATATTTCCTTTTCTTTTCCTTTTCCCGCACCTTTCTTTGATTCGCTAAAACAAGGAGACGACAAACTTACCGTCAGGACAGCCGCGGTAAGTAAAAGCAACAACCAGCTTACTGTCTTTCCACCCTTTGTTTCTCCCTTCGTGTAGTTCAATGGCTTATCCTCCTGTTAACTGTTAAACTTACGATACGGCCAGATTCCTGTTTATACCACCCTGTTTATGCCACCCTGCTTATACCACCCGGCCAATATCAATCGGGTGTTTTAGGCCTTCAATGAAGGCTCACCCGACGTGTATATTATACAGTAAACTATGGCCGATAGTCAAAAGTGGGTTTGCGCCGCTGTCAAGCCGCGGGAATAGTTATTTGCCAATACAAAAATCACTGAATATCCTGTTGAGAATGTCGCCGGTTGTTATGGTTCCTGTGATTTGCCCTAAGGCGTTGAGTGCGTTTCGCAGTTCAATGGCGGTTATTTCATAGGGGGCATCAGCGCTCAGGCATTTTTGGGCGGCCATCAGGGCAGAGGCCGCCTCATCGAGCGCGCCTTTGTGTCTTTGGTTTGTTACTATTGCGCCTTCGCCGGCCTCCGGTGTGCTGCCTCCCATTACGTGGCTATACAGGGTTTCTTTTAAAGTATCCAGTCCATCGCCGCTGAGTGCGGAGATGTTTACAATCTTTACCTCAGTGTCCTGATTTGTTGCGCGTCTGTATTTATCCACAATATAACCGTTGTTATAGACCATCTGTTTGTCGGCCTTGTTGATGGCGATGATTATGTCCTTACCCGCTGTTGCCCTTAATATCTCATCGTCTTCGGTGGTAAACGCGGTACTTCCGTCAAAGACCGTGATGACCAGCGCCGCGGCCTCTATTGCGGCAATTGAGCGGCTTATACCTTCCGCCTCGGCAAGTTCGTGGCCCTCTCTGATTCCCGCCGTGTCCACCATCCTCACGGGCAGGCCGTTGATGTTTATGGCCTCTTCTATCGTATCCCTTGTTGTACCCGGCAGAGGGGTCACTATAGCCCGGTCTCTCTTTAGTAAGGCGTTTAACAGAGAGGACTTTCCAACGTTGGGTTTGCCGACGATGGCCGTTGACAGGCCCTCCCGATAGAACCTCCCGAACGAGTAAGACTCCGAAAGTGTCATCAGGGCCGTCACCATCGAATTAATCTTATCCATCAGCATGGATTTATCTGACGACGGGATGTCGTCCTCGGGAAAGTCTATCTGTGCCTCCACCTCAGCGCACATTGAGATAAGTTCGTCAATGATTGGCGATATGTTCGATGACAGTCCGCCGGAGAGCTGCTCAAGGGCAAGCTGGCCGCTTTTGTGTGTGGCCGCGTTGATAATGTCCAATACGGCCTCGGCCTGTGCGAGGTCAATCCTGCCGTTTAGAAATGCGCGCATGGTGAATTCACCGGGTGCCGCAAGCCGCGCCCCCGCCTTTATAGCCAGTTGCAGCGTCTTACTCACAGTGAACAGGCCGCCGTGGCAGTTTATCTCTACGACATCCTCTGCTGTGTAGCTCTTTGGGGCGCGCATCACGCTTAACAGCGCCTCGTCAATTTTTTCTCGTTTTTCGGGGTCTATTATGAATCCATAGGCCATGGTAAACGAGGGCATTGACGCAATTTCCTTGCCCTTTGGTGAGGAAAATATCCTCTCTGCGACATTTACGGCATCCCAGCCGCTTATCCTGACAATCCCGATGCCGCCAACTCCGGGTGGGGTTGAGATGCCCGCTATGGTATCATCTGAAAGGTTTATATCTGACATCGGACGGCAGTGCCTCCGCCTCCGCAATTATGGCCTGAACCAGTGCGTCAATGGTTGCCGCCTCCGGCATGATGCTGACAGTCAGACCAGCCTTTTCGACGGCCTTTTTGGTTACAGGGCCGATGACGGCGATGGTAACTTCTCTGAGCAGCCCGGTGGTTTCAGCTCCAAGGAATTCCTGTAAATTGTTAAATGATGAGGCGCTTGTAAATGTGGCCATGGTTATCTTGCCTTCTCTGAGGAACCGCTCAAGCCTCTTACCGTGTGCCCGCGGTTTTATTGTCTTGTACGCGGCGGGTGTGTCTATATGCCCACCTAACTCTCTCACGGCGTCGGGGAATGCCTCCCGCGCCTTTTCAGCCCGCGGCAGGAGAAACCTCTTCCCTCTTATTGCCTCTGCCCCGTCAGCCGTAAATGTTGCTATTAATCCTTCGGCGTTGAACTCCTCCGGCACGACCGCGGTCATCAGTCCGTAGCCCCTCAGTGTCTCATTGGTTTTTTCGCCTATGGCGCAGAGTTTTATCCCCTTTAAATCCCTGATGTCCTTATTCTTTGCAGTGAGGCGGCCAAAGAAATATTTAAAACCGTTTGAGGAGGTAAAAATTATCCAGTCATACATCTCTATATTATCTATCGCCGCGTCAAGCGTCTCAAAAGAATCCGGGGGGACGGTCTTTATTGTCGGGAATTCGAATATCTCAGCCCCAAGGTCCTCTAATGGCTCGTAGTCGTCGGTGTATTGTCTGGTTATGAGGATGCGCTGCCCGAACAGGGGTTTCTTCTCATACCATGTTAAGACATCTCTCAGGCCGACGGTTTGTCCTACGACCATGACGGCGGGCGGCCTGATTTTTTGACCCTTTGCGGTCTCTGAAATATCCCGCAGCGTAGTGGTTAAAGTAACCTGCTCAGGGCGGCTGCCCCATCTTATTATGGCCGCGGGCGTGAGCGGGTCTCTCCCATGTTTTATCAGATTTGACGTTATGTAGTCTATGTTTTTTACACCCATTAAGAAAACCAGAGTATCAAAACCCTGTGCAATAGCAGGCCAGTTGAGTTTACTGTCTTTTTTTGTCTCATCTTCGTTGCCCGTTATTACCGCGAAGGACGATGAGTACTTGCGGTGCGTAAGGGGAATCCCCGCATAGGCCGGAACGCTGATTGCGGAGGTTACGCCGGGGATTATCTCGTAATCAACGCCGTGTGAGACTAAGAACTCGGCCTCCTCGCCACCGCGTCCGAAGACGAACGGGTCGCCTCCTTTTAACCGGCATACGTTGTTTCCTTCAAGGGCCTTTGCTAACAGGGACGCGTTTATGTCGTCTTGTGTCATTTCGTGGCGCCCGCCGCGTTTTCCAGCGTATATCAGCTCCGCCCCCTCTCTGGCAAGATTAAGGAGGCGGTTGTTTACATGAAAGTCATAGAGAATGGTGTCCGCCTTTTTGATACACCTCTGTGCCTTAATTGTAAGAAGCCCGATGTCGCCCGGGCCGGCCCCGACAAGAAAGACCTTACCCTTTGTTGTTTTCATAGACCTCTCGCAGTATATCACCAGCGCCGCGCCTGATGAGGTCATCAGCAAGGGCAACCCCGATGGACTCAGAATCACCCTCCATAAACCCGCGAATCATCACCTTGCCGTCAACGCTTCCCACCAGACCGGCAATATGGAGTTTCCCGCCGGGGTCGAGTGTGGCATAGGCCGCTATGGGCACCTGGCAGCCGCCCTCAAGCCGTTTTAAGAACGCTCGCTCAGCACGCACGCAGACCGCCGTTGCCTTGTGATTTAACCGCGCGGCGAGGCTGTTTATTAGTTTATCTTTAGATTGCGAAGCATTATCAGACCGGCATTCTATGCCGACGGCACCCTGGCCTATTGCCGGCAGGCTTATATCTACGGGAAGGATTTCGGTTATCCTGGCCTGTACGCCAAGCCTCTTCATTCCGGCTGCGGCTAAGATAATAGCGTCGCACAACCCCTCGTCGAGTTTTCGCAGCCGGGTATCAAGGTTTCCCCTGAGTTGCATTATCTTTAGATTTGGTTTCAGGTTGAGAAGTTGGCAGGAGCGCCTGAGGCTGCTTGTCCCCAGCACCGCGCCATCGGGCATGGCGTCAAAACTACCAATGCCCTGTCTGCCTACGAAGGCGTCACGCGGGTCTTCCCTTTGGCATATCGCCACAAGGTGAAGTCCATCGGGGAAATCTGTCGGCACATCCTTCATGCTATGGACTGCTATGTCGGACTCTCCCCTCAGCAGCGACTCCTCTATCTCCTTTACGAAAAGCCCCTTGCCGCCGACCTTCGAAAGCGGCACGTCGAGAATCTTATCTCCTGTGGTCTTTATAATTCTGAGATTTACGGCAATCCCCTGCGCAATCTGCTCAAGCTGCCCTTTGACCCATTGCGCCTGCCACAGTGCCAGCTTGCTGCCGCGGGTTCCTATTGTGATTTCCATTGAATTATAGAATCCTCTACCTTTGATTATTTGATGACGTCAACACCCATGTAGGCCCTGAGGACTTCAGGTATTACGATAGAGCCGTCTTGTTGCTGGAAATTTTCTATAATAGCGGCCACAGTCCTTCCTATGGCAAGCCCTGAGCCGTTTAGTGTGTGCACGAATTCGGTACCTTTTTTATCGCCCCGCTTGAAGCGTATTTTAGCGCGCCGCGCCTGAAAATCCTCGAAATTTGAGCACGAGGATATCTCTCTGTATTGCGTCTGCCCGGGCATCCAGACCTCTATGTCATATGTCTTTGCCGCGGAAAACCCTATGTCTCCCGTGCATAGCAGCATTACCCTGTGTGGGAGGCCAAGCTGCCGGAGGATGTCTTCGGCGTCTTCTGTCAGGGACTCATGCTCGTCGTAGGAGTGCTCTGGTTTGACGAATTTGACAAGCTCAACCTTGTTAAACTGGTGCTGCCTGATAAGGCCCCTTGTGTCTTTGCCGTAGGAGCCGGCCTCACGCCTGAAACACGGCGTATATGCGGTATAGTAAATCGGCAGCTCCTCTTCTTTGAGGATTTCCCCTGCGTGGATATTTGTAACGGGCACCTCGGCGGTGGGTACGAGATAAAACTCCGGGTCAACTATGCGAAACAACTCCTCGGCAAACTTGGGCAGTTGCCCCGTGCCGGTCATGCTCTGCCGGTTGACCAATATGGGAGGAAATATCTCCTTGTAGCCGCGCACGCCGTTATGGTCAAGCATGAAGTTCATAAGGGCACGCTCAAGCCGCGCCCCGTAGCCTTTCATAATAGCAAACCGCGCCCCTGAAATCTTAGCCGCCCTGTCGAAGTCTATAATATCAAGCGACCTGGCGATGTCCCAGTGGTTAAGCGGCTGGAAGTCAAACTGGCGAGGCTCGCCCCATTTTCTGATTTCCACGTTGGCAGTCTCGTCCTTGCCGATGGGGACGGTGGCGTGGGGGATGTTAGGTATAATCATGGTGACAGAGGCAATTGCCTCCTCTTTTGATTTTAGCTTTTCTTCAAGTGATTTTAGTAAATCTGAGACTTCCTTCACCTCGGCGGTCTTATCCTTGGCCATGTCGAGGCTGTGGTCAGACTTAAGCTGGAGTTTCCTCATCATGCCGATTTCCTCGGAGATGATATTGCGCTTGTTTCTGAGTTCGTCAATTGCTTGTTGAAGCTCCCTGCGATTGTCTTCCAGTTGGAGGAGTTCGCCGATGTTGATAGCGCAGTTTCTGCTGTGAAGCGCCTCTTTGACAAGGTCAGGATTTTCACGTATAAACCTAATATCAAGCATCGTCCATTATACTATAAAACCGGGGCCGCGTGGTAGTTAAATTTATCTCATGGCAAAATACACATGCCTCAGCATAATTTCTACCCATGCCATCTATGTCACTATGCTTGATCTATAAATGTCTGGAATTAGATTGATTTGCCCTGTGGCCGCTTCGTTTTTTAGGTCAGAATAAATCCCATCGTGAATTAATGCTTTACTTTAGATAATGTTTTTTTGAATAATAGAACTATGCCTGAAAGGAAGTTCAGAGAGCTGTTTGAGGACATGACGGCAAACAAGCTGAAGCTGCCGCCAATGTTCAAGGTGTATCTGCTCAATGACGACTACACAACGATGGATTTCGTTGTGACGGTGCTGGAGACGATATTTCACAAGACCGCGGCCGAGGCGACACAGATAATGCTGCATGTACATAAGCAAGGCAGCGGACTTTGCGGCGTTTACACACGGGATATTGCCGAGACAAAGGTGGCGCGCGTGCGTGAGCTGGCCGAAACAAACGATTTTCCTCTGATGTGCATGATGGAAGAGGAATAACTTAAAAGCTAAGCGGGACAAAGCATGATAAATAAAGAACTTGAAATCAGCCTTGAGGCAACAATCAGGGAGGCCAAGGGCAGGCACCACGAGTACTTGTCAATAGAGCATATACTGTTTGCGGTGTTGCACGATGAAAAGGGTATAGAGATAATCACAAGCTGCGGCGGCAGTGTAGATAAATTGAAGCTCATGCTGAGGGATTTTTTCGGTGAGAAGATACCGAAAATATCATCAGAGAAGGACGAGTTTCCACAGCCGACGGTAGGCTTTCACAGGGTTTTGCAGCGCGCGCTGGCGCACATACAGTCCTCCGGCAAGGTGGAGGTGGACGCAGGGGACCTGCTCGCGTCTATTTTTATTGAGACCGACTCCTATGCGGTCTATTTTCTGAAAAAAGAAAACATCACCAAACTGGACGTCCTCAACTACATATCACACGGGATATCAAAGGAAGGCCCGTCAACAGATGACCCTGGGCACCCGGAAAACGAGGACGCCGACCCTGCCGTGAAGACTTCACACCAGCCGATAAAGCAATTTACAGTAAACCTGATAGACAAGGCCGCAAAAGGCGATATAGACCCAATAGTGGGCAGAGACTCCGAGCTTCAGCGAATGATACAAATCCTCAGCCGGCGCAAGAAAAACAACCCCGTATTCGTAGGCGAGCCGGGCGTGGGCAAGACGGCCATTGTCGAGGGCCTTGCGCTCAGGATACATCAGCAGGAGGTGGCGCAACCGCTGAAAAACGCAAAACTATTTCTACTGGATATGGGCGGGCTGATAGCGGGGACTAAGTTTCGCGGGGAGTTTGAGGCACGCCTCAAGGCGACGATTGAATCGCTGAAAAAGATGAAAAACGCAATACTGTTCATAGACGAAATCCACACGGTTATCGGGGCGGGGGCCACAAGCGGTGGCTCGCTGGATGCCTCAAATATCCTGAAACCGGCCCTTAACTCAGGCAAACTGCGCTGCATCGGGGCAACCACATATGAAGAGTACAAGAATTATTTCGATAAGGACAGGGCGCTCTCAAGGCGGTTTCAGAAGATTGAACTTGGCGAACCCACAATTGACGAGACATATAAGATATTAAACGGGCTGAAATCCCGTTACGAGAAATTCCATAACGTAAAATATACGTCAAAGGCGCTAAGGGTTGCCTCAGAGCTGTCGGCGAAGTATATTAATGACAAATTCCTGCCCGACAAGGCCATAGACGTAATTGACGAGGCTGGGGCATATCTGAAACTCAACTCCCCTGACCATCACACAGTTGGACCGCTTGAAATAGAGCGAGTTGTCTCAAAGATCGCTAAAATCCCCGTCAGGAGCGTAACCACGACTGAGGCCGATAAGTTAAAGGCACTTGATACGCGGTTAAAAAGCAAGGTCTTCGGACAGGACGGCGCAATAAACTCGCTTGTTACCGCGATAAAGCGCTCGCGCGCCGGGCTTGGCACCGTTGACAAACCAACAGGCTCATTTCTCTTTACCGGCCCTACGGGTGTGGGCAAAACAGAGATTGCCAAACAGATGGCCGAGGCGCTGGGAATCAGTTTTATCCGGTTCGATATGAGCGAATACATGGAAAAACACACCGTTGCGAGGCTTATCGGGGCGCCCCCCGGCTATGTGGGATTTGAACAGGGCGGGCTTCTTACCGACGCCATCAGAAAGACCCCCTACTGTGTCGTCTTGTTTGACGAGATAGAAAAGGCGCACCCCGATGTGTTTAACATCCTGCTTCAGATAATGGACTACGCCACCCTCACAGACAACAACGGGAAAAAGGCCGATTTTCGCAACGTCATAGTTATCATGACCTCAAACGCCGGTTCGCAGGAGATGGACAGAAACACAATCGGCTTTGGCGACAGGACTAAAGACACGGCCTCAAAGGGAAAAGACGCCCTGAACAAGTTATTCAGCCCGGAGTTCAGAAACCGCCTTGACGACACGATACATTTTAACCCGTTAAATCACGAGATCATGCTTCTGGTGGTGGATAAGTTCATCGGGGAACTCATCGGGCAGCTCCACAAAAAGAGGGTATCAATAGAGGTCTCAGACGAGGCAAGGCAGCGTCTTGCTGAAAAGGGTTACGACAGACGCTACGGGGCGCGCCCCCTTGGCAGGGTAATCCAGACGGAGATAAAAACGGCCCTCTCTGAGGAGATACTCTTTGGCAGGCTTCAAAAGGGCGGCAAGGTCTGTGTTGATATAATAGACGGCAAGATTGACTTCACGTACGAGACGCAAGACAGGTAAGTGCCGGTCTTTGCGCTTTCAGAAGATTTGTTGTTTCCGCCTCCTGAGCTGGCCGAAGACGACGGCCTTCTGGCCATAGGAGGGGACCTCAGCCGTGAGCGCATTCTTAAGGCGTACACAATGGGGATATTCCCCTGGTACATGGAGGAACACCCGATCCTGTGGTGGTCTCCCGACCCAAGGCTGGTGTTGTTTCCTGATGAGTTTATAATATCGAGGAGTATGCGCCAGACGATAAACAGAAACATATTCGACATAACCCTTGACCGCGCGTTTGTTGACGTAATGAAAAACTGCGCCAACGCAAAAAGGAAGGACGGCAATGGGACGTGGATAAACGACGACATGCTTGAGGCCTATACGGGGCTTTACGAGGCGGGCTATGCGCATTCGGTTGAGAGCTGGTCAAATGGCCAACTCGTTGGGGGATTATATGGTGTGGCGCTTGGGGGGGCGTTTTTTGGAGAGTCCATGTTCGCGCTGAGACCCAACGCCTCAAAGGCCGCGCTTGCCGCGCTGGTCAAGATGCTCATTGAGTGGGGGTTTATGTTTATTGATTGCCAGGTTGTCACGCAGCACCTAAAGAGCCTTGGGGCAAGGGAAATCTCCCGCAGAGACTTTAAAGTCTTATTAGAGCGTGCGCTGAAACTTCCCGTTCAACCCGGCAAATGGCCCTAAATCTATTAACTAACCAAGGAGGAATACCCATATTTAGGACAATATTTTCAATCGTATCAATCGTTTTACTGGCAATTTCAACCGCATATTCTGACACCGGCGCGGTTACAAGCTCCGCGGTAGAGTACAAAGACGGCGATGTCGTCCTTGATGGCTATATCAGCCATAACAAGGCAACGCAGGGGAAAAGCCCGGCTGTGATTATAGTGCATGACTGGATGGGCGTGGGGGATTTCACTAAGGAACAGTCGCGCCGCATAGCGGAACTTGGGTATGTCGCCTTTGCGGCAGACATATACGGCAAAGGGGTGAGGCCAAAAAACGCCGATGAGGCAGGCAAATTGGCGGGCAAGTACAAGGGCGACCGCAAACTTATGCGTGAGCGGATTAAGGCCGCGCTGGATTACGTGCGGACATTGGACTATGTGGATACGGGGCGCATAGCGGTGATAGGGTATTGTTTTGGCGGGATGGTGGCCCTGGAGCTTGCGAGGGATGGGGCGGATATTGCCGGAGTTGCCAGCATCCACGGCGGGCTTGACACGCCGGACAGCAAATCCAGCAAAATCAAAGCAAAGGTGCTTGTCCTACGCGGCGCTGATGACCCATTCGTGCCAAAAGAGGATGTGGAGGCGCTTCAGAAGGAGCTACGCGCTTCTGGTGTTGACTGGTATATGACGGCCTATGGAAACGCGGTACACGCGTATACAAATCCAAAGGCAGGGACAGACAACTCAAAGGGCGCGGCGTATAACGAAAAAGCCGACAAAAGGTCATGGGTGGCGTTAAAGGAGTTCTTCAAAGAGATATTCTCCAAATAAACATGCGGGTTGTTGAAATATCAGGGGATACGGTATAATGAAGACATGGTAACGTCAGTTGATACATTGAGAATATTCGAGCGCTTAAGGGGTGCGGAACTCAGCGACAGGGCTGCCAAAGAGATAGCCGAGGTCTTCAGGGAAATCGTTGAAGACCGGCTGACCACGAAAACAGACCTTGAAATGGCTAAGTCTGAGCTAAAAAAAGACATTGAGATTGTTAAGTCTGAGCTAAAAAAAGACCTTGAAATGGCTAAGTCTGAACTAAAAGCAGAGATAGAGACGTCTAAATCTGAACTGCAATTCAAAATAGAGAAATCCAAATCAGAGACATTAAAGTGGATATTTCTCTTCTGGGCCGGGCAGTTATTTGCAATGTTCGCCATGTTTAAGGCTTTTTTTAAGTAATATAAGCTGCAATAGCCGCAACAGAATCGCCAGCTTTGGCGGCCTTGTAGCATGGATGTGCATCACGCTCTTCTACAGTCGTATGGATTATAACATCAGGAAAATCCATCGGCCACAGAGTCCTGTGTATTTCTTTTTGTTGCGGTGTATTCATTGTTTGTGCCGCTTCATGGTATAAAGGCAAATTGTGAAGCGTGATTTTTTGCGCATAATTATTACTTTACCATATAGGCAACTAAGGAACATAGACGAAAAGAATTCTTTTGTCTGATGTTTGGGCAAAGCACTCGTTTATCTGTAACTTTTGCCGCAGACATCGCACATGGGGTCGTGCATTATCCTGAGTTTTTTGAACTCCATGTCAAAGAGATTAAACATCAGCATTTGGCCAAGCAGCGGCCTGCCAAAGCCGGTCAGTATTTTTAGTGCCTCAATTGCCATCAAACAGCCCAGCACCCCTGATACCGCCCCCAGCACGGGAAACCCCACCTCCTGATTGTCAGGAATTAAATCCCGCCATCTGCTGTCTCATTGCTGGACCTTATTTTACCTTTGCCTTTTGTAATACTGGCGAGTGTTTTGGTGTTGTTCAACAGCTTTTTGTCTGAGCCTTTCACCCTCCGTTTCAGCTTATTAATATCTTCTTCAGGGGGAAGGTTTTCAGGTCTTATACCGCTCTTTCCTAATAATGTCCTGACGTCCTGATTGTTCTTTACGTGTTCAGTGGTAATCTGCGGTTCTCCTTGTAAGTTGTCTTTTCTGACATTAAAGTTGGTAATTTCAGTTGCCAGGTCTTTTGCCTTTATAGTGATAGTCGGCAAAAAATCCGCTAATGGCCTGTTTTCAGAAATACCCAATTTCTTTTTCATATGTAACGTAGTATGCCCGCCAAACAACGCAGCGTCCCCTTTGCTCCTTATTCTTCCGAATCCCTGAGTATCAACGCCCCTTTCATAAATTATCTTTGAAAGCTCTGTTTCTGTGGCAACCAGTTTTTCTCTGGCGCTCTGGCGCTCAATGAGATTTATTCGCTCTTCCAGAAGCTCCTGTTTACGCGTTTGAATGGCGAAATAACTTTGCGCGAAGGCTATCTGTTCTTTTCGCGGGTCACCGTTTTGTGCGATAAGATAACAGGCGTAGCGGTCAAGCATGATGTCGTCTATTTGTAAGCGTCAAGAAAACCCCATCTTTACAGTGGGGGTAGCAGATGTCAT
>NZ_JBJUSG010000009.1:0-49660 GCF_046044395.1 Candidatus Magnetominusculus dajiuhuensis
CTTTAGGACATTTCTACTTTGGTAGAATAGGACATTTCTATTTTGGTATTACAGTTTTCATAAATCACTACTCGGAACAGGGTAAGAGATATTACCAGATATTATAAAAACCGCCGTACACGGCACTGCGCCGCATACGGCAGTCTTCTTTCTTCCCCCCCCCACTAAATCAGTGGCCGCCCGGAAAGAACGTTATGCTCAACAAATAGAAAAACCCCAGAGCCGCTACTCCAATCCCAAGACTCCACGCTATGAGCCTCTTCTCCACCTGAGAAATCGGCTCATATTCCATCTTCTTTATTTCCTCGGAAAATTTCGGTTCATCCGCCATCGTATAAAGTCCTCCTTATTTAACCTGTAACTATCGGTGGTTTTACCCCATGGAAAAATAACCATGAAATGAACAGCCCTACCCATATGATAAACCCAAACAGACATATGACATACACAACCGCGAGCTTGCCAATACCCTCTTCCCACAGTTTTTTGAAGTTGGAGACGAGGCCGATACTAAAAAACGTAAGGACAAAGAACATCACCCTAAAGGTGTTACTCTCGTCGGTGGCCAGTTTGGCCTTTGCAAGCATATCTCTATGGTTTTTAACACTACCGTTGAGGCTTTTTATCTTGTCCTTAGACTCATCTATTCTGGCCTTAATTGACGCTTCCTCTATGGGGAGTACAGGAGAGGCCAGCTTCTTTTGTAGTGAGGCGATTTCAGTTGTCAGCGTCTTCACCTGATTGTCCACCGGGGCTATTGCCTTTGTGGATGGGAAACATATGAAGAGAAGCAGCAGGAAGGTTACCACATAGCCGATGACAAATTTAGGGAATCTCTGCCAAATCTCTACGGCCTTAACCTTTTCACCTGGCTTGCATTCCATCTTCGTACACCATACAATTGCCAAAACGAATGCCCATACACCGATAAATATGTCTATAAACATTTTTACCGTCGTGCTGGCCATAGTAATCCAGCCAGCCTCGTAATTTATACCCGACATATCCATGGCCTTTGCGCGTATCAGGGCGTCGGTTATAGCCCCGCTTGCCACAGCGCCTCCATCTGTCTTGACTGCAAGCCCCATCCATGCACCGGCGACCAGTGGTTCGCTCCATAGAAATATCTGCGCCGCAAACGGCAGGATTAACATCTCCACAACGGCAAATATAACGACAAGTGAAGAGACCATTATAGGCACTATCGGACGCGCCCTTATTGCACCGCCCACTGCTATGGCCGCCGACACGCCGCAGATAGATATGCCTGCCGCCAACGGGGCTGCCCATTCGCTGCTGAACTTGAAGTACTTTCTTGCCACGTAATACACCACCGCCCAGTAGATGAGATATGCCTCTACAATAGCGCAAAGCCCTCTGAACAACACCGCCGAGGCCAGCGTAAAAGACTCCGCCGCCTTGAGGCCGAGCATAGCGCCCATGATTACTATGGCGGTCTTTATATAAAGCTCCGGCCTTGCCGCCTCTTTCAGTGTCCCGGACAATTTCGGGAAGAAATTCCCCACAATAAGACCCGCAATTAACGCCACTATAAAACCGGCTTCCGGGGTCAGGCTCAAGGCCCAGTTGATTTTAAAACCCGCCAGTTGGTTTTTCGTAGCCGCTATATGGGCGTAGTGTCCCGTAAACCAGCAGAGGTAACTAAGCCAAAACAGGACAGTGAATCCAACTGCGAATTTACCCACATTAATGCCCATCAACCTTGCCCCGACAAGCATAACTATGAGCATGGCCGCATATGTGAGAAACAGGGCGGTGACGCCGGTTATACCCTTTTTCTCATAAACATCGCCAACTTTAAGGGCGGAGACATCACCCTCGGCGGTAACGCTGTCCTCTTTGCCATCGGCAAGTTTAAGGGTAAGTTTGGCACCGTCAATCTTCGTGAGTTCTCCTTTTACCGGCTTATACTTCTTTGATATAGCGGACATTGCCTTAGTCGGGTCAGTCCAGATTGAGGTGCTGATTCCCCAGCCCATAAGGTCATGCCCCATGAACAGCCCCAGAGATACCATGAAAATAAAAACACCAAGAAACAACGACAACCAGTCTTCGCTTATTCCAGCAGTTTTTTCCTCCATAACTACCGCGCCTCCTTACTAGCTTAGTGTATATATCAAAACTTCATAAAATGAAGCCTTCAATGGCAAGGGTTTAGCGTGATAAAAGCCGATGGTGTTACCGATGCGTGACGTTTCCATTACCCGCAATCCCATATAGCTAACCTCATAGAGCCGACCTCAAAGAGTTAACCGTACCTTTTACCGGCAAATCCGGCAAACCAGCGCGTTGCCGCCAACTACGCCAACTACACACCCACGCCGAAGCTATTCTGTCATATAAAAAATAAAAATGTCAAGCTGAGTAACCATTGTGTGAAATAAACATCGTGGCAAGCCAATGCGTGGCGTGTCAGCGGCGGGACGCCCTGATTGCGGTTGCCATGAATATTTATATGTCAAGATTTAGTACTGGTAAATTCGCGTAAAATCGTGTACAATAACGAACCGGAGAGGTGTCCGAGCGGCTGAAGGAGCACGACTGGAAATCGTGTGCGGGGTCTAAAAGCTTCGCCGAGGGTTCAAATCCCTCCCTCTCCGCCAGTACTTTCTTTTATGCAGTTGGGTAATGGCCCTGCGCAACGGGCAGGTGTGAACCCCGTCAGGTCCGGAAGGAAGCAGCGGTAAGCATTATGTCTGTGTGCCGTGGTAAGTCTTTACCCGGCTGCATAAAGGAAAGTAATCCGGCACAAGAGGAGCAATAGCGTTGCCATATTTAGTTCTGGCCAGGAAATGGAGGCCGCGGGGCTTTGAAGACCTCGCAGGGCAGGATACGGCTGTGAAAATCCTGAAAAATGCCATTTCTCAGCAAAGAATTGCCCATGCGTATATCTTTTCAGGCCCGCGCGGCGTTGGAAAGACATCCGCCGCAAGGATTTTCGCCAGGGCGCTCAACTGCCTTGACGGCCCTACGACATCCCCCTGCGGCACATGCCCTAATTGCGTATCCATCAGAAATGGCTCGTTTCTTGACGTTATCGAAATTGACGGCGCCTCAAACAACAAGGTTGAAGAGGTCAGAGAACTTATAGAAAAAGTAAAATACGCCCCATCAGGAGCAAAATATAAAATCTACATCATAGACGAGGCGCACATGCTCTCAAACGCCGCGTTTAACGCCCTGTTAAAGACCCTTGAAGAGCCTCCCGCCCATGTTGTATTTATCCTGGCCACTACCGCCCCAAAGAAGATTATCACCACCGTGCTCTCAAGATGCCAGCACCTGCCTTTTAAGAGAATTGCCCTTGATAAAATCAGAGAACAACTCAGCGTCATCTCTAAGGCCGAGGGGTTCGATATTACCGATGAGGCCCTTTCCGCCCTTGCAAAGGCCGCCGACGGCAGTATGCGAGATTCGCTCACGCTGCTTGACCAGATCGCCTCGTTCTCTTCCAGCATTACCGAGGACGATGTCTCAGCCCTGATTGGCACTTCAAATACGTCCGCTATTGCCGCAACCGCCGCCGCCATCTCATCCGGCAACAGAAAGAAAATCCTTGAAATCATCGCAGACCTCTACGAAGGCGGCATTGATCTGTTGTCATTTCACCGTGATCTGATAGAATACTTTAGGGACGCCCTCGTAGCGTCGTGTAAGGGTGGCAATGTTGCCGCGGGTACCTCAGAGGAGGAGCTTACCGTAGTCCTTAATGAATTGCTAAAGGCCGAAGGAATGATAAAAAACGCCGAATCCCCACGCGCGGTGCTTGAGATGTCTCTTATAAAAATAAGTTTCCTCAGCTCCTTCAAGACCATAAACGAGATAATCCGCGACCTTAAGGCTGGTACCCACTCCCCTGAACCCAAACCATTATCAGTTGAAAAGACGATTGAACAACGCGCTGGCGCGGCAGATGAACGAATCATCTCAACTGCCCCGCCTGAATCAATAGAATCGCCCGAATCTCCTGATATGCCGCAACCCGCTGAACCTACGGGTTCACAAGATAAATCATCCACCGCACCCCCTCCGGCGAGATTGTGGCTCATGGCCATAGACCGAATTTATGACACCTCCCCCCCCCTGTGGGGCATACTCAAAGACGCCGCGGCCACAATCGAAGACGCCTCGGTTAACATCGTCTTCAGCGGTGGAAACAGCATCCACGCGGACTCAGTTATGGAAAAAAAATCTATCATCGAAGGCATTCTCCATGAGCTGTCAGGCAATACATATAGCGTATCAGTAAAAACCGCCAAACCTGCAAAGGTACAGGAGAAGGACCTAAGAGCCGAGGCGCTGTTAAGTCCCGTGGTCAAAGACGCCCTTGATTTATTCGGCGGCGCGGTAGTTGAAGTAAAACCTGTTGTAAAAAAATAAACACTGAAAAAAGGAGGAACTGTATGTCGAAGAAAATGCTGGGAAACCTTATGAAAGAGGCGCAAAAGCTTCAGGAAAGAATGATGAAAATGCAGGAAGAGGCGGCTCAGAAAACCGCCGAGGCCAGCTCCGGCGGCGGCATGGTAACAGCAGTAGCAAACGGCTCAGGGCAGCTTATCTCAATCACCATAGACAAAGAAGTCGTAAACCCCGATGACCTTGAAATGCTCCAGGACCTCGTCGTTGCCGCCTGCAATGAGGCAATCAAAAGGGCACAGGATCAGGTGCACGAAGAGATGTCTAAAGTCACCGGAGGACTTCAAATCCCAGGAATGCCTGATATATCTAATCTCTTCGGCAAGTAAGGGCGATCATGGCCGAAGTTTACGGCATAATTGACACACTCATAAACGAACTCTGCCGTTTGCCCGGCATTGGCAGGAGGACAGCCCAAAAGCTGGCCTTTTTCATCCTGAATATGCCTAAGGACGACGCCCTGTCCATAGCAAATGCTATCGTCAGCGTAAAAGAACGGGCCGGCTTTTGTAACGCCTGTTTTAACGTCACAGAATCGGAACTCTGCCCTATTTGCAGCGACCCCACGAGGGACAATACAAAGATTTGCGTCGTAGAAGAGCCAGGCAATATAGTCGTCATCGAGAGGAGCCGCTCCTTCGGCGGCCTGTACCATGTGCTGCTCGGTGCATTGTCGCCCGTTGACGGAATAACCCCCGACAAGCTCAAAATAAATGAGCTGCTGCTGCGTATCAAAGACAACCCAATTGAGGAGGTAATTCTTGCCACAAATCCAAACACGAAAGGGGAAATGACGGCTCAATACATCGCCGGTCTCCTGCGTCCTCTAAACATAACCGTGTCAAGGATTGCCTACGGACTTCCCATGGGCGGGGAAATCGAGTTTGCCGACGAGGTCACCTTAGGGAAATCCATAGAAGGCAGAAGAAGGCTGTAAGACGCATAATTAGCCTATAATCCCGCCTCATAGCCATTCTTAGAAAATCCACGCAAAATATTAACTTCCTCCAAAGGCGAAAATATATTTTTTCATGGGCGTTTTTTGCTTGACTTTTTTCTTTAACACTAAGTACAATCATACTACAAGCAGAGAACTGACCAATGCTCGGGTTGTTTCTGTTGCCGCAGGTATCAATTTTAGAGGCCGATTTTAGAGGTCTGATGGTCTATGCAATAGCGACAGAACAGCGGAAGGTCAATGTTATGAATAAAGATAAAGATTACAAGTGGACTCCGTCCTATGTGTCTGAGTTACACAGGCTGTTGTAAAAATACAACAAAAACGTTGGACAGCCGCAGGGTGCAATAGGTATAAGTGCCTTTACTGGGCGGTTGCCGCTGGTTGGTATGTATCTTGCATACTATGTCGGGTAAGGACGAACCCCTGTTCTGTGGGAAGTTTGGGGTTGCGGTCAATATGTAAGCTTGTAAAGGGGGCTGTTATGAGTGGGTTGAGGTGGCAAAGGTGGCAAAGGTGGCAAATGAGTTGTCGCGGTGAGGTTTTTGCGGTGGCTTGTATAACGAGGAATAAAGATGGATAATATTGATGATAAAGATTATAGTGGCACACAGTGTAAAACAAGAAATAGGGAGGTGGTGTTCAAAACCGTGGTTGGATGAGGCGGCTGCATAGGGAATTGAATAATCAATATTAATTCTGCCATCGGCAGAGAGAAAATCTCGTTATAAGAGATGTTTATGGAGGGCTGAAAATTGAAGAAGCTCGCAGTGATAGTAATGGTGATGGTGTTCGCGCTCGGTTTCGCACTGGCCGCTTACGCCGCCGACGCACCGTCGGACACGGCCGTGGTGGCTCAGGGAGACACCAAGATAACAATCGGCGGAGAGATAAGGTTCAGGGGTGAGTACACGCACGACAGATATAACCAGTTAAGCGACGGCTCCCAGTATACGACCACCACGTACATAAACCCTTTCGGGGTAGTGGTCTATTCCAACAAAGGACCAATAACACAAAACAATGACCACCAGGCATACACTGATGGTAGGGTAAAGATTAACCTCGACGCGAAGGTGTCGGACACCGTGGAAGGCTACATCGAGCTGGAGTCCGGTAACGGAACCAACTCAGACACATGGAACTGGGGAAACACGGGTAACTCTACTTACGGCGGCATAGCAACAGGCAGCGGCGCAACGGGCACTTACGCCAGTGGCAACTCTCAGGTTGGCGGCATGTTCATCCGCCAGGCATGGATTAAGTACGAGCAGCCGATGTACGGCGTTAAAGTCGGACATCAGCTCCTGATTCTCGGCAACGGCCTGTTTTTTGACCACACAAGGTACGGCGACGACGCAATCGTAGTATTCGTAAATCCTGTAAAGAACTTCACCATTGCGGCGTTAACGGCCAAGTTTAGAAACGGCACGCCTGCAACCAGCGCTTTGGCTGCGCAGAACCCTGCCAGCGGCCCTAACGGTACCGGACAGGCCAACGATTCAGACGCATATGTTTTGTTAGCCTCGTACAAGGGCAGCAACTTCAACGTCAGCGGCGACATAACCGCTGTTAATGACCAGGCCATTTACCAAAATACCCCGATTGCCGGTGGACCTACATTTACTGACAGCGCACAGGTTTGGAACTTCGGCCTTCGTGGCGATGGTACCATTGGCCCGGTGGTCTTAAGAGGCGACTTAGAAGTGCAGGCCGGAAAGTACATCAGCAACCAGCCGTTCACCAACGACGGACGTTTCAGAGGCTGGGCAGGACTGGCAGGCTTAGATTACAATATCGGGCCGGCTAAGCTCACCTTAGAGACCGCATATGGAAGCGGTAAGGCCGGCAACGATACCAGCACCGACACTCCTACGTTTATCACCTCGTTAGGAAACGACCAGCACTACACATACGTTTATGAATACCGTGTAAAGTCGGCCTCTGGCTTAGTCAGCTCAGGTCTTGCCAACACCCTGTACATCAAGGGCGGTGGAAACGTAAATATTACAAAGCAGCTTAGCGCCGAGACTTACCTGTACTGGTTACAGGCGGCAAAGGCAGTTGCTTTAAATGATGCGGCCGGGTTTGTCAACGGCGTGCCTTACACCCCCAACTACTCAAAGAACCTGGGTTGGGAACTTGATGCGAAAGTCACCTATGCGTTGTCAAAGAACCTGAAGTACTGGGTAGAGGGCGGCTATTTCTGGACAGGCTCTGCGTATGACTACAAAACTGGCGTGGCTACCTACATAAACGCCACAACTCCTGCGTACACATACAACACGTACAGCTACGGGAGAGACAACGCATATGCCATCAGAAACGGCATTCAGTTGAACTTCTAGTTAATTGTCGCGTGGCGCACAATTGCCGCGCATTCAGGATTGAGGGGCTGACCGCAAAAGTCAGCCCCTCTTTTATTCTATGTTGCTGACAGATAAGTAATTTTAATATCTGTCATTCCTGCGAAAGCAGGAATCCAGTCTTGCGGGAAAACGGATGGATGCCGTCTCCCCAAAGGGGGTGCCCCCTGAAGACACACGGCACGGCAGTTTATAAGGGCTGTCATCATTTTGCTTCTTTGACTGACTTTTGATATAAGAAATGGCAACAGTAATGAAAATGGGACTTATTGAAAAAATGATTCGCAGTGCAACGATGTTTCTGGATTCCTGCTTTCGCAGGAATGACAGATTTTATAAGCGACTTACAAAACTGCATTTTGGCAGGAGGCTGTGGGATTTATGAATATCAAAGATTTATTGAATAACGGCAAGCTCCTGATAATCGCAGGGCCGTGCGTAATCGAGACAAGGGAAATCGTCATGGAGACTGCTGCAACCCTCAGTGAAATATGCGGCAGACTAAAGCTCCCATTTATATTTAAAAGTTCGTACGATAAGGCAAACAGGACGTCTCTGAAGGGCTATCGCGGTCTTGGCAGCCAGACAATCCGATGCAATGCCGACGGGACTGTTTGTGAAATCAATGAGTTTGACGCAAGAAGAGATTCAATGGCAAGGGGGCTTGAAATACTTGGTGAGGTAAAAAAAACATTGGGATTGTGTATTACCACCGATGTACATTCAAAAGAGGAGGCTAAAGCGGCCGCAGAGGTCGTGGATTTACTTCAAATACCGGCCTTTTTGTGCAGACAGACAGACCTTCTTACCACAGCGGCCAGCACTGGTCGGGCAGTCAATGTGAAAAAAGGACAATTCCTTGCCCCGTGGGATGTGAAAAACATCCTCTCAAAGTTAAACTCGGCAGGCAGCGGCCCATTTCTCCTAACCGAGAGAGGCACGACCTTTGGCTATAACAACCTCGTCGTGGATTTCAGGTCTATACCCATTATGAGCGCATTCGGCTGCAACGTAGTATTTGACGCCACACACAGCGTCCAACTGCCGGGCGGCAGTGGTGACCGTTCAAGCGGCCAGAGGGAATTTGTCCCAACGCTTGCCCTTGCCGCCGCCGCGGCGGGTGCCTCAGGATTGTTTCTTGAGGTGCATCCAGACCCCGACAACGCCCTCTGTGACGGCCCTAATATGCTTGAATTAAAGAATGTCGAGGCCTTGCTGTCCGTCTGCGGCGATATTTATAAAACTGTCAGCGGTTATAAAAATTCTCTGTTTAAACATAGTTTTGTATAATATCTTGACAAATAACTTTAAAATATTTATTATACCGGCAGGTAGGCTATATGAATGAATTAGAGTTATATGACGCGTGCAGGGTGCTGTTTGGCAAGGAAGTAAGGATAGACAGGCAGTTTCTTGAGTATATCCAGCCTTCCGGCGTCAAGAGCGCCTATCGCAAGATGGCCCTTGCCACACATCCCGACAGGACTGCCGTCCTGGGGGTTGACCTTCAGACCGGGCAGTGCGGCGATTTCAGGGTAGTTGCCGCCGCCTATGAAAAATTAACGAAATATCTGAAACTCAGAGAAAGCGGTTATAGATTTAAAACTAATTACAGCACATACAGCGAAGGCACGCAAAGAAAAGACTACTCCGCAAAGACATGGCAGCACCAGGCACAAAACACCGCCCAAAACACAACAACCAGTTCCTCAGACAAGACCTGGAAGGCCAATAGTTATTACAGTGGCTCCACGTGGCAAAACACACAACAAAAGGCCGCCGCCGCTACCAATTTCTCAGGCAACAGTGGATTTACGCAGAAGAGCGCCTTTGCTTCCATTGATTCTCAAAAGACATCGTCATATTCGTATCAGCAAAAGAGTGTGCCTAAACGCAAACTTCGCATCGGTGAGTATTTATACTACTCCGGTGTTGTGGCCTGGAAGGACCTTATTGCCTCAATCGTATGGCAGACAAAGCAGAGACAGCGCCTCGGGGAAATTGCCGCAAGATGGGGATGGTTGACCGAAGGGAAGATACTTGAGATTATGAAGAGCCGCAATCGTGGCGAGCGCTTGGGTGACGCCCTTGTGCGCTTAAAGATCATTACCCCGTTTCAGTGTAATATGCTTGTCTGGCAGCAGCAAAAAAGCCAGAATCCCCTCGGCAAATATTTTACTGCCGAGCGTCTTGTCTCTGAAAACGACCTGACACGCCATTTGACGAATCTAAAATCTCACAATCAAAACATTGACAAGCCCACAAGCTCAGGATGACCTCATAACTTGAAGCTCCTTAGGTTGTCTTTTTTAAATCCTTTTATGATTCTATAAGCGAGGAAATAAAACCACTGCGAAAATTGGTATTTCCTGAGATTCCCTGTTTGATCCAGGAGGACATGAAGGACTGCCCCATACAATATACCCGTGACCGTTTCAGACCCGCTGTAATATGCTATAAATCCCAACACAATAAATAATTCGTATGAGTGAAATATGAGTGTTATCCGGTTCCACTTCATCTCACCGCACCATGAGGTGAAATTACGCATAGTAAGCCTCTCTCCAGAAAAAATGAGAAAATCAAATATGTGGTCTATATCAATGAACACACCCGTTATCAGGGCAGCAGCCGCCTCTTGCCACGAGTTGGTAATCGCGTAAATAACGCCGCCAAGGGCCGCGGATGTGCAGGCGTGAACACGAGTTGTCAAATTACCACCTCCGGTTTATAAAAACATCGAAACAACGAACATCAAAGTCAGGGCGCACATTATTATGGTCGCAGCCCATGCAATCGTATTAAATGTCCCCTTGTTTATATAGTCCCCCATTAACTCTTTTTTGTTAATAAGCATGAGCATGAAAAACAATACAAAGGGCAGCATAACGCCGTTGACTACCTGCGAAATCCACATCACCGCTATCAGCGGCATACCGGGAAATAAGACAATCAACGCCCCAATGACGATAAATATGGTATATAGGCTCATAAAAATAGGCGCCTCTCTAAAGGTCTTGTTGATGCCGGCCTCAAAGCCCATCCCCTCGCAAATGTAGTACGCTGTGGCAAGCGGCAAAATCGAGGCGGAAAACAAGGACGCGTTGGCAAGGCCGACCGCGAAGAGCACTGAGGCATACTTGCCCGCTATCGGCTTTAGCGATACGGCCGCGTCACTGGCGCTCTCTATGTGTATGCCGGCCTTGTACAGCGTTGCCCCGCACGCTACTATGATAAACAGGGCTATGATGTCCGTCATAAAACAGCCAAATATGACGTCTATGCGTGACGCCCAGTAGTTTTCTTTTTTTACGCCCTTTTCCACTATTGAGGACTGAATGTAAAATTGCATCCATGGCGCGATTGTAGTGCCGACTACGCCGATGAGCGTGACGATATATCCGGTGTCGAATCTGAAAGAAGGCCTGATTGTCTCCTTCGCCACCTGTGACCAGTCCGGCCTGGCAAGGAAGGCCGCGGGTATATAGACGAGATAAACTACGCAAAAGACTAGAAATGTTATCTCAACGACACGATAGGAGCCTTTTAGTATGAACAGCCATACGATTAATGCCCCTAATGGGACCGATATGTACTTGTTTACGCCGAATATCTCATTACTTGCCGCCCATCCGGCAAACTCTGCCGCGGTATTTCCTATGTCTGTTATGGACAGGAACAACATTAGCCAGAAGGTTACCTTCACGCCATAATTTTCGCGGATTAACTCGGCAAGCCCTTTGCCCGTTACCGCGCCCATTCTGGCCGACATCTCCTGCACAACGATGAGCGCCACGGTTATTGGTATAAGCGACCATAGGAGCGAATAGCCATAGTGCGCCCCGGCAATTGAGTATGTTGTTATGCCGCCCGCGTCGTTGTCAACGTTCGCGGTTATGATGCCAGGCCCAATGATTGACATAAGTATTGCCAGATTCCTTAGTCGTTTCTTCAATTGAAGCCCCTTAATTTCCCGTTAACCCGATTTTCAAAATCCAGCGTATCTGAATCGAAATATATTAGTCCAGTAGTCTTCCCTGCTGACATATCCCCAGCCCTCCAGTACAGGTCTTATCTCAGAATCGTACATGGAAGATATTACAATAAACGGGCGGCTTGCCGCTTGGGTTTTTCCTTTAATTCTATGTTCAATTTCGGCGGGTTCTATGATGTCAAGGCCTTTGGTTTTCGTATGCCATTTCGCGGGATTGCCGTCTATAAACCCCGCCGCGGTGGTGTTCATTGCCCTCAGTATGCCGTATGTCTCATGTCCACCGACTCCTGCGCCCCATATATAGACAGGGATGTGCGGGTTTGAGGCCAGCTTGTCCCTGAGTCCCTCGCAGTATCTCCTTTGAAATTTGGCGACAATCCCTTCAAGTTCATGCGGAAGGGGCGCGGTCGCAGCGCTCTGCATCATAAGGCCGGTAAAGGCCGCTATGTGCAGGACTTTATAGCGCTCCGCTATCTTAAGCCATAGGCCGCGCTCACACCATTTTTCAATTCCATCGTCAATATATCCAAGCTGCTTGTGCACAGCCTTGCGCCACATGGGGTGCGGGCCAAGGTTGCAGTCAACGAGCAGACGTTCGTATGAACTGTCAGGGATTTGAAGGGCACCGCAGCAGTGGTGAAATTCGAAACTCGCGGTTGCCCCGTGTGCCAGGCCCATTGTCAGGTATGTATCGCCATAGACAAGGGCTGCCTCGGGGTGAGCCCTAAGGGCGGCAGCCATAGCCTTGAGGGCTTCACTGCCAAGCCGGCTCTTTTTTGGCAGATGCGTTATGAACTCTCCGCTTGACGCCATTAGTGCCATATTCCACATTGCCGCGGTGGAACTTCCCTCAGGTGCACATATAAAAACGGTATTTCTTATGATTTTTCGTACCTCTTTTATGAATGCGTCCTGATTATTGGCAGCCGGGTCTGTGTCAACTATAATAAGCTCTATTGAGCCGTCTATTGTCTGATTTGCCAAATCTGCGAGGGTCTCTCTGATGAACTCCGGGCAGTGGTTTGCTATGGCAACCACGGTAATCAAATTAATCTGGGGGGTGTCGTGTTTGAACGAATGAGCGGCAGCCTCAGTTGGTTCAGGCGTTTCTTGTATTTTTTTCCATAGCACGTTATATGACAGCCGATGTTTGCCGTTGCCACCGTCAAAGCATAATGCCCCCGGCTCAAGCCGCAGACTCGCGGTGTCTACGTATGGATGTGCCACATGGGGTTTGGAAAAGACATATGGCAAGACGCCAAACACACTCACGGTGTTGTCAGTTACCACAGCGTCAAAGAAAAATATCGCGAATGCCCCTGTTTTTAAGAACTGTTCTATCTCATTACACATCTGTTGGTCTGGTTCAACAGCAACCGCGAGGTCAAAGTAGTTAAGTGGCAACGCCGCAGGGGGGGACTGTTCAACATAGACAACGCCGTGTGAGACGTGAGTGTTGGGATTGTGTCCAAGCACCCAAACCTCATATCCGCTGGTTAGCTCCACGAGGGCACCAGGGCGGATACCCCCGCCTGCAAAGATGACCTTGCCACGCGGCGGTAAGTTGGACCCCGCAAAGGCAGCCGCCAGATTATACCGGTAGCCTTCGATTGAGGTGTCTGCCGTGTCAAGTTCAGCGTTGTTAAAATATGCCCGGTGGTATTGCCTTGAATATGTAAAACATGAGAAGTTCTCAGGTAGAATCGAATCACTCAGTCTTAGGGCGGCATCCCCCGGGCAGACGGGCCTGGGGGGTGGGTAGAGGGGCTGAGGTGATTTGTTGTAAAGTGCCGCCTCACGGGCGATAATAACCCCTGCCTCTGAGTTATAGTCCCCATAGTCGTAATAACCGCTGCCGTCTGAGGCGGGTTTGGCGGTCTTTTGCCGCGGATGATTCCTGATTCCGCCAATGAGTGAGTCCACGCTGTAAAGGGCCGCAATCCTGAAAAACCGCGCCCATAGCTCCATGTCCCCGGCATATCTTAGGGTTGTGTCAAGGTATCCACCTGCCTCCTGCCATAGCTGCCTCCGCCAGAATGTGGATTCCTGCTGTATGTGCGGCGGGCCTATGTGCCCTTCAAGGTACATTTTTCTTGACCATAGCGGGATTGGCTCAAGGACTGTTGTGAGCATCCCGCTTTCGTCCCAGACGGTTGGACGTCCCATAATCCACTGGACTTCGCTAAAGGCCCTAAACACCAGCGACACAATCCAAAGCGCACCCGCGTGTAGCTTGTCGTCGGAGTTTAACCAGCCCATAATCTCTCCGGTGGCGCGTCTGAGGCCCTCGTCTATGGCCGCGTACTGACCGGCGTCAGGGGCGCTTTTTGAGTATGTTATATGGCGTTGATATTTCTTAATTATCTCAACGGAGTTGTCTGAACTGCCGCCGTCCATTATTATATACTCAAGGTTCGGGTAGCCCTGCGTAATAACAGACAATATACACTGCTCAAGATATGCCCCCTGATTAAATGAAGGCGTTACGATGGTTATCTTTGGAAGCCGCTGCCGCCATATATCCAGCCTCAGGGTGTGGGCCGTTTGTGCCGCGTTCAGATCAAATGGAAGAATTTCGAGGTATGACTCATAAAGAGAAAGAGTCTCCTGCTGCGACGAGGCAGTCTTTAATCTCTCAACTATGGCGTTTACCGCCGTATTGCCCGGTACATCACCGCGTGCGGTGACAGGTGTGGATATTGTCCTGCCTGCCAGCTCAGGGATTTCGCCATATGTTTGTATATTGATAAGCGCAGTGTCAATGAACGTCCCGGCGTTGTGCCAGTGAGGTAGCTGCCCTGGCCAAAGAGCGCTGCCCTGTGCAACTATTTGAGGCTTATCCGGAGGCGTTTTAAGCGATGCGCTCATTGCCCTTGCAATCAGCGCCGGGTCAATGGCCGTTATGCAAAACTTCTCCTCAAACCGGCATCTCCAGCCACATCCATAGCACTCAAGCGGCAGGCACACCGCGGTCGTAAGGCGCGAGTATGGGAAAAACCGCCCGAAATGCCCTCCACCAAGGACTACCACGTTTTGTGTCCCCACGGCTGTGGCGATATGGGCGGCCGCCGAATCAGAGGACAGCAGGTGGCGGCTGCGGCGGATTATCGCCGCCGTCTGGCGAAGTGTAGCCTTGCCGGTCAGGTTGTGGCATGTGCCCTTAAAATTCCCGAATATTTGGGCTGAGACATCAACCGTGTCCATACCGCCAAGGAGTATCAATTTAAAATTTGTAAAGCCCTTTAATACCTCGCTGAATAATGGATATATCTTATAGTCGTTTTGAGAGCCAGGCGCAACGGCCAGGGTCTGAGCACTATGAAGGTCATGGCGCTCAAAAAACTCATCGGCAAACCTTTCGTCCTCCGTGGTTGTCCACACGGCGGGATGGAGCGGTTCTCCTGTCTCAATGCCGAAATACCTCAGGAAATCCGCATGTCTATATATTTCGGCTGTTTCAGGCCTGTACGCTGACGGCAAGAGCGCCGTATAATAGCAATTATTTGAGCTTCTGTGTGCCTCGCTGATATTGCACAGGTCTCCAAGGAACCCCACCCTGACCTTAGCGCCGCTTCTGGTTGTGAATATATCGCCGATAAGCTCTCTGGAGTAGACCGAGTTCATTGCGATATCCACGTCGAGGGCTTGTATGCGCCTTATGATGACCTCACGGTAATGGGCGTCCGTGTAGGCAAGTGTCTTGTTAAATGAGATTACGTTATCTACAAAGGGGCAGGGGGCATAGAGTTCAGCGATGTGGTCCTGACAGAGAACGGTAATTCTGGCCGTTTTAAATTTGTCGGCAACAGCACCCAACATAGAGGCTGCCAGGACGTTATCGCCAATGGAATCGGTGCGTATCCATAGTATGTGGCTCGGGTTGTCAGATTTGAGGGCAGTGTCTGGTTTCAAGCGGCACCGTTACGAGATAGTTTGGGCGGGCGATATATTGTCGTGTTCATTAACCGGGGCGGTGCCGTTGACTAAAAAGTGTTTTACTTCAAAGGGGAGCCTTGCGATGCCGTGAAACGGTATCTGGCTTGTCGGCTTGCTGTATGTGACGACAATAGGCCCGAGCATGTCAATTCTATCGTGGCTATTAATTGTCTCAGCACCCTTGTAGATTGCCCCTTTGGCGGCTAGTCCAAACAGAAACTCCTCTGGCTTGACGCTGAACGTTATGTCTATTTTCACAACGAGACGTTGTCCGGGGGACATATCAGCAATCACATGCCGCACTTCTTTGTTGCCGCCGCCGAAGACGAATGTCCCGATGCGGTCAAACAGGCTTACAATCACAATGGTGTCATATATAGGTTCGTTGGCCTGTATGAGCGCGTAAAACGAGAGTGTCTCCATCATTTCCGCGTGAAACGTATCGTAGCCGTCCTTGTTCAGCACCCTCACGCCGAGGATAGTCATTGCCCCTGTGCCGTAGCTTCTGGTGTTTTCATTGAGGATATTGTGAGCAAGGATGTCCTCAGGGGACATCAGGTCATTGCTGGCATCGTGTGCGTCTGATGAGCCGGGTAGTGTTAGCGGGGCGTGATAAACCGCCGGGGGTATGAAAACAGAGGCCTTTTTTACCGTGTGGGAATAAATATTAATTGCCTCAATTGGGGAGCCAATGTAGGTGATTTCCCCGTTTTCAAGCAGGATTGCCCTGTCGCAGAGGCTTCTTAATGCCTCCATGTCGTGTGAGACAAAGACGCAGGTTGTGCCGCTTTGAATGATTTCTCTTATCGTATTAAAACTCTTCTGCTGGAAAAATATATCTCCCACTGAGAGCGCCTCATCAATGATAAGTATCTCCGGCTTTACGTTAACGGCACAGGCAAATGCAAGCCTGACGTACATTCCAGTGGAATATATCTTCATCGGCTGGTCAATGAAGTCCCCTATGTCGGCGTACTCTATGATGGAGTGCATCTTGTCCTCCATCTCTTCCATCGTATAGCCCATGATGGCACCATTCATAAGGACATTTGCGCGTCCGGTGAAGTCGGGATTAAATCCGGCGCCAAGCTCAAGCAGGGCTGATATGCGCCCCCTTGTCTCAATTGTCCCTTCTGTCAAACGCAGGATTCCGCATATGAGCTGCAAGAGTGTACTTTTCCCTGAGCCGTTACGTCCCAAAAGCCCTATCGCCTCACCCATTGGAACGTCAAAGGTTATATTGCGAAGTGCCCAGAACTCGTGGTGGTACTTTTTACCCTTAGGATTTAACAGCTCTTTTAGTCTGTCTGTCGGGCGTGTGAATATCCTGTACTTCTTGCCCGCGCCTTTAAGCGAAATAGTTGTATCCATAATATATTACTCAGGAACTTAGAGCACCTCCGCGAAGTCCGGTTTCAGGCGTTTAAATATAAATCCTCCGGCCACAGTTGACGCCACTCCCAGTATAAATAATAACAGCATACCCTTCCAGTGGCTTTGCTCAATACCCAAAAGGGATAGTCTATAGCCTTCGACAACGTAATACATGGGGTTGAGCTTCAGGAGAATTCGCAGACCCTCCGGCACCGCCGCCGGTTGATACACGATGGGGGTATAAAAAAACCACATCCCGATTAGTACGTTTATGACTTGCCCGATGTCTCTGAGAAATATGTTCATGCTTGAGACCATCCAACTGATACCCATAATAAGCAGGCTCAACAGGAAGATATACACCGGCAGATAGAGTATGAGAATTGTGAGCTTTTTGGTGATTATCACCGCGGCCACACCAATGATGCCGAACATTATTGCGTGGTTAAGCATATTTGAAAGCAGTATGCTGAGAGGCAAAAGCTCTGAAGGGAAAAGGCTTTTAGTTATAAGCATCTTGTTTTCGATGAGGATTTGCACGTTGCGCTGCACCGTCTCAGCGAAATATAACCACGGCGCAAGGCCACACAGCAGCCATAACAGGAAACTTTTGGTTCCAGCCTCAGGCCCAAGCCTTGCCTTCAGTACGAATGAAAAAATAAACGTATAGGTTATAACAGTGATAACGGGGTGAATGACCGCCCAGAAAACTCCGAGGAATGAGCCAGTGTAGCGGCTCTTCAAGTCACGAATCACGAGGCATTTGAGCATATACCTGTTGCTTATAACCTCACGGACAAAGCGAAGGGCCACCATCTTCAACGATATCAGCCTGGTTAAGAACACCGTTGCTATGGCCGACTACCCCGCATTAATTGACCCACACGGACTGGGGAAAAGACTGGACAGCACCCAAAGACTGGACAGCACCCTCAGCACCCTCATAGCCCCCAAGCATCCCAAATCCCACACGTAGAAGGCCGACAATAAATATCCATGCGAAATGGTAACATAATCGGGGAGTTGTTGTCAATTGCGCTATGACACCTGTGTCAAGCCAAAATAAAAATGTCCTATTCCTGCCAAAGTAGAAATGTCCTGTTCTAAGCAAAATATCGGGCAAAATATTGGACTACTCCAGTACGGTGCGGGCCGCGACGATGCCTAAGACACTCAGGGCGTCCGCCTTTATGAGCGCCCTCGCGCATTCGTTTATTGTAGCTCCCGTAGTCATAACATCATCCACTACGGCTATCTTTTTACCCTTTACGCTTATGGCCGACCTGAAGGCATTCCTGAGAGATTTAACCCGCTCTGTCCCCCTGAGCGTGGTTTGATGAGGGGTTTCCTTTACCTTCAGCAGAGTATCGTACGAAAGGGGTATTTGGGTGAAGTCCGATATGGCCTTGGCAAGGAGCAGACTCTGGTTAAAACCCCTCTCTGTAAGCCTCTTTTTTGTCAGTGGAACGGGCACGATTAAGTCTGCCTCCGGTATTTCTATTTTCTTAAGCAGCTCGGCTAATGGCCGCGCAAGCCTCCTTACACCTGAAAATTTAAACAGATGTATCGCCTCTTTCATAGCACCGGAAAACCGCGCGTACGCCCTTACAGTAGAATAAAACGGTTTCTCCGCATAACAATCCCCGCATTTAGTAATCCCCTCAACCTGCAGGGGTTTAGAGCACACACTGCACACATTAGCAGGCAGGCGGCTCATGTTCGCCCAGCAGACCCCACATATCGGGGATGTCGCCAATTCGTCAGAGGGCCTGCCGCATACCGGGCATAGCGACGGGAAGAGTATGCCAAGTATCCCCTCCATGATTTTGGTATATGATGGCATTGAGCCGTCAACTGTAAATTATATCGTCTCTATCCTGCCCCGTTGAGACAATAGCAATGGGAATCCCAAGCGTCTCCCCTATCACCTTCATATAGTCCTTCGCCTTTTGAGGTAGTTTGCCATATGAACGAACACCCGCGGTAGTGTGTCCCGTCCAGCCGTCAAGCTCCTCGTAAACCGGCGTACAGCCCTCAAGAATGGGCATCTCTTTTGGAAAATCCTTCAACAGTTGATCTTTATACCTATAACCAACGCATACCTTTATCTTGTCCATCCCATCAAGGATGTCGAGCTTTGTGATTACAAGTCCCGTAAGGCCGTTAACCCTTACGGCGTGCCTGAGAACTACGAAATCGAGCCAGCCGCACCGGCGCGGCCTCCCCGTAGTAGCCCCATATTCGGCACCCTTTTCTCTGAGGAGTTCGCCCTCCTGCCCCATGAGTTCAGATGGGAACGGGCCTTCCCCCACGCGTGTTGTATAGGCCTTGGCAACCCCCAGCACCTCGTCTATACACTTAGGGCCTACGCCAAGTCCTGTCATTGCCCCACCGGCGGTGGCGTTTGACGACGTTACATATGGATATGTGCCGTGGTCAACGTCAAGCAGTGTGCCCTGTGCACCCTCAAACAGGACGCTTTTACCGCTTTTTATCGCCTCATTTATAGTTATGTCCGTGTCATCAACGTATGGGGCAAGTTTTTCGCCATAGGACATATACATATTATAAATCTCATCGGCACCTAATTTTTTGGTGTCAGGGAATTGCCCAAGCATATAGTTTGCGTCGGCAACGTTTGCCCTGAGTTTTTCCTTAAATTGCTCAGGCCAAAACAAATCGAGCATTCTGATGCCTGAGCGCGACGCCTTATCGGTATAGCACGGGCCAATGCCACGCCCTGTTGTGCCAATTTTTTTACTCCCCTTTTTCAGCTCCTTTGATAAGTCCAGCGACACATGGGTCGGCATTATCAGATGGGCATTTTTACTCACCTTCAGATTCTCCATTACCGCAACGCCTCTGGCCTTTAGCTCTTCTATCTCCGTAATCAGCGCCAATGGGTCAACCACCACGCCGTTGCCGATAATGCACAACTTGTCTTTATGTAAAACGCCCGATGGTATCAGGTGAAGGATAAACTTATCGCCCCCTATTACTACCGTGTGCCCGGCATTGTGCCCGCCCTGGTAGCGAGCCACCACGTTTGATTTCTCCGTCAGGCAGTCCACTATCTTGCCCTTGCCCTCGTCTCCCCACTGTGTGCCCACTATTATGATATTTGCCATTGCTCCTCCGTATTTGTCACCACCCCTCCGTGAAGGTTCAACCGTTCATCGTTATTTTCTTTACTTCTATTATATTGGGAAGTTTCGTTATCTTGTCCAGGATATCCTTGCCAACATTTCCATCTACGCTGACCACAGATACGGCCATACCGCCCTTGGTTTCCCTGCCGAAGTGCATCCTTGCGATGTTTATACCGCTCTGCCCAAAGAGGGTTCCTATGCTGCCTATGACGCCCGGCCTGTCGTTGTTGTTTATATACAACATCGTCCCTTCGGGGATTACTTCGATTATATAATTATCTATCGCTACTATCCTCGGGTCCTTTTTGCTGAACAATGTGCCGGAGACGCTAAAGTCCTTCTTCGCAGACTTTATTACAAGGTCAACCCTCGTGTTATAGTCGCCCGCATCGGCATTTTTCGTCACCTTAACGATTATCCCGCGCTCTTTTGCTATGTGCGTTGCATTTACAAAGTTCACTGTATGCTCAAGGACAGGCGTTAAGAACCCCTTTACAGCGGCTATCTTAACGGGTTCGTTCATTATCTCAGCCGCCTCGCCCCTGAGTTCTATGCTTATCTCCTTCACCTCTTCGTCCATGAAATAGGAGGCAAAACAACCCATCTTCTCAGCCAAATCTATGTAGGGCCTCAGGGTATTGACCTGGTCTGCCGGTATGGAAGGGAAGTTCACGGCATGACGAATCGTACCGTGTACCAGATAATCCGCTATCTGGCCGGCCACCGCCAGCGCCACATTTTCCTGCGCCTCATGGGTAGAGGCACCAAGGTGAGGGGTGCAGATGACCTCATCAAGGGTCATAAGAGGGGAATTCTCAGGCGGCTCCTTCTCAAACACATCAAGGGCGGCACCTGATACCTTCCCGGACTTTATCGCCTCATATAGGGCAACTTCCTCAACTATCCCGCCGCGCGCGCAGTTGATTATCCTCACGCCGTCTTTCATCTTGCCGATGGAGTCCTTGTTTATGATATATTTTGTCTCGTGCGTCAGGGGCGTGTGTACCGTTATTATATCGGAACCGGCGAATAGCTCATCCAGCGAGACCTTCTTTATACCCAAATTGCCAGCAAGTTCCTCATTTAAAAACGGGTCATAGCAGATAACCTTCATATTCAGCCCCAGCGCCCTCTTTGCCACCTGAGAGCCGATGTTTCCGAGTCCCAGAACGCCAAGGGTCTTGTCAAACAGTTCAACGCCCATGAATTTCTTCTTCTCCCACTTGCCAGACTTCATAGACTGCGTGGCCTGTGGAATTTTGCGCACAAGCGACACAATAAGGGCAATCGTGTGCTCGGCTGTGGTAATGGTGTTGCCCCCGGGTGTGTTCATTACGACGATTCCCTTGCTTGTGGCGGCGGCCTTGTCAACATTGTCAAGCCCGGAGCCTGCACGCCCGATTACCTTTAAATTCTTTGCACACTCTATCACATCCGCCGTCAGCTTAGTGGCGCTTCTGATAACTATACCGTCATACTGCCCTATACACGCCTTTAGCTCGTCCGGCGTCATGCCGGTCTTTACGTCAACTTCCAACGACGCGTTTCTTAATATCTCAACCCCTTTGTCTGATATATTATCGCTTACAAGTACTTTCATCAGGCAATACCCCCAAAAATGGTTTTATTACAGCAGTATCTCTTCACAGGCCGCGACCCCCTTGCCAAGCGTTACTGGTGCGCCAAGCGTCTTTAGCGTCATCTCTATGGCCGAGATGGCCGTTATTATGTCAAATCTGTCTGAGTAGCCAAGATGGGCGATGCGGAATATCTTTCCTTTAGCCTGGTCCTGCCCGCCTGCGGCGGTAACGCCGTATCTTTCCCTCAGTACCTTGTATATCTTCTGGCCGTCTACGCCCTCAGGGGCCTCAATGGCCGTTACGGCGTCGCTTGGCATCTCCTTCGCATATAACCCCAAGCCTATGGCCTTAACTGCCCGACGTGTGGCTTCAGCCAATAGTGCGTGGCGCTTAAATACGTTTTCAAGCCCCTCCCTTTCAAGTATCTTTATTGACTCGTTAAGGCCGATTATCAACGTCACGGCAGAGGTGAAATTCGTCTGATTGTCCTGTTGCTTTTGCCGCTCTACCTTCAGATTAAAATAAAACTTCTCGATTTTAGACGTCTCAGCCATCTTCCACGCCTTTTCAGACACGCTTATAAAGGCCAGCCCCGGCGGGAGCATCAATCCCTTCTGCGAGCCGCCAATCATAATATCTATGCCCCACTCGTCTGTCTTTAAATCATGGGCAACGAGGGAACTTATCGCGTCAACAACCAAAAGCGCCTCACCATGTTTATTAACTATGCCGGCGATGGCTTTGATGTCGTGGTTTACGCCGGTTGAGGTCTCAGTGGCCTGAACAAAGACGCCCTTCACACCCTGCTCTTTGTTGAGAACCTCCTCAAGGCGCGCGGGGTTTAGCGTATAGCCCCAGTCAACCTTTATTTCTATAATCTCAAGCCCGAAGGCCTTGCATATCTTAATCCAGCGCTCGCCGAATTTTCCTCCGTTGACTACGACGGCCTTATCGCCGTGATTGAAAAAATTCGTGACTGCCGCAACCATTCCCCCCGTGCCTGTGGAACAAAGGATGAGGACATCGTTTTTGGTTTGATACAGATGTTTAAGGCCTGTCCTTGCGGCGTCAAAGATTGGAATGAAGTCAGGGGCGCGATGATGAATCATCGGCATAGACATAGCGGCAAGGGCCTCAGGCGGCACCGGCGTGGGTCCGGGCGCAAGCAGATACTTTTTTAGCATTTTACACCTCCGGTTATTTTAAAAACAATTCGCTGTTTGCAAATATTTTTTATTTTCATAGTTTACAACACACCGACGCGATTATTATAATAAAAAGCATGAGAAATAATATAGCCGTCTGTAATAAAATAATCAGTGAGCCTGTGTGCCGCGTGTTTCGCGCGGTGGTAGTATCTTAAAGCCGGGAGGTGAATGAATAAATGACAAATGTATTGCGTATTTTTATTTTTGTCGTCTTTGTCATAAGCGGTTACATCCTGATTAATCCTTATGGGTACACGTTTGAAGGCCCTGCCGTTGGGGCAATGGCCGGTGTTTTGGTGTTAGGCTCAGAGTTTTTCTTCAGAAAGCTCCGCATGGGTAAGGTAATAGGCGGACTTATAGGGCTTTTTATAGGGATAGTTATAGCCAAACTTGTAACATATCCACTGCGGTCTCTGATAAAGGACAATCAGCTCATAACAACCACAATTGACCTGGTATCATCGTATATCGGCCTGTTAATCGGTTTTTCAAAGGGCGATAATCTCTCCATCGCGAGCACTATGAGGCTTTTCAGGGGGCAGGGGGGCGAGGAAAATCTAAAAATCCTTGATACCAGCGCGATAATTGACGGCAGGATTGCTGATGTCTGCGACACCGGCTTTCTTGATGGCGTGTTTATAGTTCCACAGTTTATACTGCAGGAGCTTCAGCATATAGCGGACTCTGCGGATTCCATGAAAAGAAGCCGTGGACGGCGTGGGCTTGACGTCCTGCACAGGGTGCAAAAACTAGCGGGAATCACAGTGAGAATCATTGACGAGGACTTTCCTAAGATAAAAGAGGTGGACTCCAAGTTAGTTGCACTGGGCAAGGTGATGAATGCCAAAATCATAACGAACGATTTCAATCTGAACAAGGTTGCCCAATTGCACGAAGTACCCGTGTTGAATGTCAACGAGTTGGCAAATGCCCTCAAGCCGGTCGTCCTGCCCGGTGAGCTGATGAAGGTGTTTATAATAAAAGAGGGCAAGGAATCCAACCAGGGGGTGGCCTACACGGACGACGGCACGATGGTCGTGGTGGAGAGTGCCCGAAAGCTCATCGGCAAGAATGTCGAGGTCATAGTAACCAGCGTCTTGCAGACGACGGCGGGGAGAATGATTTTCTCCAAGCCCAACGTAGAATAGCATGTTTACAACGGCGATAGTGCCCGCGGCAGGAGCGGGCAGCAGATTTGGCTCTGTCACAAACAAGGTCTTCCACCCCGTTGGCGGAAGGCCTGTTCTGATAAGGGTGCTGGAGATACTGGATACGTCATGGAGCATAGACGAGGTAATAGTTGTCTTTAAGGACAGCGATAAGGCGGCAGGCACAGCTCTTATCAAAAAATACGGCATCAGCAAGGCAAAAAAAATCGCCCGCGGCGGACTAACGCGCCAGGAATCGGTCTTCAATGCCCTTAAACTCGTAGACAACAAGGACTCGGTAGTGCTTATCCATGACGCCGCGAGGCCTTTTCTGTCTCAGGAGCTTATTATTTCTTCCCTTGAATCGTTGGACGGCTGCGAAGGCGTGGTCTCCGCCGTGCCGTTAAAGGACACGATAAAAGAGGTAAGAGACGGGTTTGCGGTAAAAACACTGGACAGGGCTCTACTTGCCGCCGTTGCCACGCCTCAGGTCTTTCACTATGGCACAATCTTCGACGCATATAAAAGGGCAGCAGCAGATGGGCTGAACTTCACCGACGACACATCGGCTGTGGAACACTATGGCGGCAGGATAAGGATTATCCCCGGTGACTATAACAATATCAAGATAACGACGCCGGAGGACATCGTCTTCGCGGATTATTTACTCTCAGCCACAGTAAAACGGCGGCGATGAGAATTGGCATAGGCTACGATTCACATCGCCTGACAGAGGGCAGACGACTGATAATCGGCGGTGTGGAGATTCCTTTCGATGGAAAGGGCCTCGCCGGGCACTCCGACGCCGATGTCCTCGTCCACAGCATCATAGACGCGCTACTTGGGGCGGCCGGGCTTGGCGACATAGGCATGATGTTTCCCGACACAGAGGCAAGGTGGAAGGACGCCGATAGTATCGCCCTGCTCACTGCCGTTGTTGACCGTGTCTCAGGGTGTGGCCTTGAGCTGACATGGCTCGACTGTGTAGTCATAGCGGAGAGGCCTCGCCTGCGGCCATATGTTGATTCCATGAAAAATGCCATTGCAGGGGCCGGTATCTCCGCCGGTCTAATTAACATAAAGGCAAAGACAAACGAGATGATGGGGTTTATAGGCAGGGGAGAGGGGATTGCGGCCATTGCCACATGCTTGTTAGATGAGGGAAACAACAGTGCCGCGAGGTAAACAAAAAAGCCTGAAAAAAGAAATAGTGCTCAACGCGCCAGCCCGTGAGCATAAGACATTTAATAATCAATTAATCTTCGACAACAGCCCGCCTGACAACAAGTTTCTCTTTGGCTGCCTCCTCTGTTTTGTGGCCCTTGGGTTGTTTAGTATTCTGCACCATGTGATGTGGCGCGATGAGCTTGAGGCCTGGATGATGGCGCGGGATGCGTCTTCCCTTGGTGAGCTGTTTAATAATATCAAATATCAGGGACATCCGGCTCTCTGGTTTGTGACCCTGTACGCCCTGTCCCGCATAACCCCCAACCCTGTGATTATGCAAATGTTTCACCTTGCCCTTGCCGTGGGTACCGTGTATGTCGCACTGAGGTTTGCCCCATTTACGAAGATCCAGAAAGTCCTGTTCATCTTCGGATACTATCCATTTTTCGAGTACTGCGTAATCAGCCGGAACTACGCTTTTGGGCTGCTCTTGCTGCTGATTTTTTTGTCTATGTTTCGACCCGGGTTGCGCCCGGGCGTCAAAAAAAATTACATCAATCTATCAATAGTTTTATTCATTCTCTGCCAAACCAACCCCTACGGGGCAGTTATAGCGATTGCGTTAGCCCTCACGCTCCTCTTTGAATTAATTTTCTTAAATGATGCAACCTCCCCTATTTCCACGAAAACGAAATGGCAGTTTGCCGCCGGGGCCATAATTTTTGCCTGTGGCCTTTTAGTCTCGGCGGCACAGATGCACCCGCCGCATGATTCTGTCTGGTATCATCCAACATTTCTTCATGACAACAAGCTCGTGATGCTGACAAAATTTCTTGAGGCCGTCGCCTTTATCTGGCGTGCCTATGTGCCGATACCCATGTTTAATATGCACTTCTGGGGGCATAATTTCGTTTCCCATCTGTTTGCCGACCCTATTAACGCGGTAAAGGCGACAGTTGTGTTGTCCATCATCCTGCTGATTTTCTCTTTGACGTTATTTCTCCGCCGCCGCCTCGCGTTGTTTTATTATACTGTCGGCACGTTTGGGATAGTCCTGTTTAGTTATGCGATTTATGGCGGGTCTATAAGACACTGGGGGCATTACTTTATTGTTTTTGTCTCAGCCGTCTGGCTCTCAAATCTCTACGAAGTCAAGCCATTTAATTCCGGTGCCTCACAAACCGGCGTCCTGAATAAAATATGTGAATTTAAAATCTGTAAATTTATTGAAGACAAAAGGGGCGCTATCTTTACGGCTTTCCTCGTAGTGAATGTCGTTGCCGCAATCACCGCCAACACGCTGAATTACCTCTATCCCTTTTCAGCAAACAAGGAAACGGCCACATTTATCAAAGACAATGGATTAGACAAAATGCCTATACTTGGAGATAAGGACTATGCGGTAAGCGGAGTTGCGGCCTATTTAAACCGCCCCATCTACTATCCCACAACACAAAGACATGCCACCTTTATCATATGGGACAACAAACGCGAGGGGGTCAACGCTTCAAATATACTCAAATATGCCGGGCAATATTTACTCATGGAAAAACAAGACATACTCCTTGTCCTTACATATCCCCCATCAAAGGATTCACTTGCCATGTACAACAATGTAAGTTTTATTAAAGCATTCGAAAACAGCACCCTGTATGAAGAAAGATTCCTCTTATTTATTATGAAATATGCGCCTCACTGAATGAGGATACTTTGTATCTATGAGAATACTTCAGATTATATATGAGAGTTTGAGCAGTCCATTTGGATTTGGCGGGGCGGGGGTGCGGGCGTATGAAATTTATAAGAGGCTCAAGGACAGACACGATATTACCCTTTTGTGTATGAAATATCCGGGGGCAAGGGATGGCCTTATTGAAGGCTTAGACCACAAATTCGTTGGCGCTGAAAGCAATAGTCTTACTAAGAGCGTCCTGTCCTATACCATAAAATCATCCATATTCGTAAAAAAACACGGAGGGGATTACGACGTGATAGTTGAGAACTTTCTGCCTTCCACGCCGTTTTTCTCAACACTTCTTACTACAACCCCCGTTGTCCTGCAAATACAGGGTATAATGGAGCATCACTCAATAAAGAAATTCAACCCACTCTATTCTATCCCTATGTATGCGGTGGAGAGTTTTTACCCCGCCCTGTATAAGAATCTGATGTTCGTTTCTGATGTAACCAGAGGTAAGGTAATGTCGCGGCGCGGGATGAGGGGGCTACCTCACACGGTTATCCCAAACGGCATAGACCTGAGGCTTCTGGAGACCACCCCTGCCGCCTCCCGAAATGAATACATCCTGTTTTTTAGCAGAATAGATACCTACACCAAGGGACTTGACCTGTTAATTGAGGCATTTATTGAGATAAACAAGCAACTTCCCAATATAGAGCTTATCCTTGCGGGATATGAATTTGACAAGGCCGCCGCGCTGATTGCGAAGGTACCTCCAAAGGTGGCAGGCAAAATACGATACGCCGGATTTATTACTGGCCCGGGCAAACAAACCCTGCTGAGCGGCGCTATGATATTTGTCCTGCCGTCGCGGCACGAATCCTCGCCTGTGAGTATTTTAGAGGCCGCGGCGTGCGCGGTGCCGGTAGTGACCAGCGACATTGAGGAGCTTTCTTTTGTTGAGCGAAACAACATTGGGCTATCTTTCAAAAGTGGTAACAGCGCTGACCTTGCTGATACCTTGTTAAAACTTATACGAGACAACGCCACGCGCAGGAGGCTTGGCGAAAACGGGAGAAACTACGCGAGGAGGTTTCTGTGGGACGAGATTGCAACAAGTTTTGAGGAGTATCTGAGTACTGGAAGCCGCCAACGGGCGGCAGATGGAAATCAATAAATAAAACATGGCAAAAATACGGGGTGAAGGGGGGGTTACCCCCCCTTCGTCGTTAATTTTTTAGTCCCTTAATCCTTCGAGTCTGTCCGCCCCTGCGATTGTTTACTTTATTGTTGGGCAGCCCTCCTTTACGCAGCGGCGCACGCGGGTATCGAGGCGTTTCATATAATCAACGGCAAGCTGTTTATCTATTTTAAATCCACTGGAGGTACGTTCAAGGATAATCCCCGATTTTTTTAATTTTGACATTGCACGGGAGACTACCTCTCTGACACTGCCTGTCATTGAGGCAAGTTCCTGATGTGTGATATCTACTACGACTATGTTCTCAGAAGGCGATTTCCCTGAGGCCAGTCCTAATATGCACGACAGCACTCTCTGTTCAACATCTTTGAATGTCATGGTTTCGACCATTTTCGACAGATGTTGTACCTTTCCGCAAAGCGTTTGCAGCATCTTAATGCCCTGTCCGCTGAGGCCGTCACACATCAATTCGAGAAACATCTCAGCAGGTATGTATATAATTGAAGAGTCTTCAAGGGCGATGGCGTTTACCATTTGTTTCCTGTCCGTGAGCAGCGGGGCACAGCAGAAATGTTCTCCGGTGGACATTGTCTTTATAACTATTTCTCTGCCTTCTTCAGACGCCTTAAATAATTTAATGGAGCCTGACACTACAATAAATATGTATTTTAGCTCGTCGGACGATGAAAAAAGCATATCGTCTTTGGCTATTTTCCTGATAAAGGCCTTACTCTCAATTGATTTAAACTCATCAGCGCCAAGGCGCGACAGACATGGCAGCAATCTGAGTTTACTCCGGTTTACAACCAACGTTTCAGTTGTCGTATCCATGTCAACCCCCTTCTGGCAATCCGAATATAATAGTACCCTTGCTTCGGTATATTAGTAACATCCTGATGGTATAGTCAATATTATTCTGTATAAAACCACCCGCGTTGTGGTATATTTATGGCATGGACTGTATATTTTGCAGGATAGCCAATAGAGAAATACCGGCGCGGCTTGTCTATGAAGACGACCTTGTGGTTGCCTTTGAGGACACAAACCCAAAGGCCCCCGTCCATGTCCTCATAATACCGAAAAAACACATCCCGACCAACCTTGAAATCGCTGACACGGACAATGCCCTTGTCGGCCACATGTTTCAGGTGGCAAACAAGATAGCGGGGGAGCGGGGCATTGCTGGCAAGGGGTTTAGGTTGGTGATGAACTGTAATGAAGACGCGGGGCAGAGCGTGTTTCATATCCACCTTCATCTCCTTGGTGGAAGGTCTTTATCGTGGCCGCCGGGGTAGTGGACACGTCCGGCAACATGATGACATTGGGGTATTCGCCCTGCCCCAACGACACGTTTATCTTTTATGCCCTTGTCCATAAGAAGATAGATTGCGGGGGGATTAGTTTTATCGGGCACATAGAGGACGTCGAGACGCTTAATCAGATGGCCCTTGAGGGGCGTTTGGACATAACTAAGGTATCGGCGGCGGCCTATGGACACATCAGCGGCGGCTACGCGCTGCTTAGGAGTGGTGGGGCCGCGGGGCGGGGCTGCGGGCCTCTTCTGGTATCAAGGGAGAGATTTTCAGGTCTCAGGGGAAAGAGGCTGGCCATCCCCGGGCTGATGACGACCGCGTATTGCCTTGCCAGCCTGTTTGATTTTGAACTAAGGAAGGACATAATTGTGATGCCGTTTGATAAGATAATCCCTGCCGTTAGGGACGGGGTAGCGGACTGTGGCCTGATAATCCATGAAGGCAGGTTTACGTACAGGGACTACGGCCTGAATTTAGTGGCCGATTTGGGGCAATGGTGGGAAGAGAAAACCGGCTTGCCGATTCCCCTTGGCGTGATTGCGGCAAAAAATGACATTCCCCCCCATACACGCGCACAGATAGAAAATGCGATAATGGCGTCAATCTCATACGCGTACGCCAATACGGATGAGACTATGGACTATGTCAGGCGCCACAGCCAGGAACTCTCGGATGAGGTTATAATGAGCCATATCAATCTCTACGTAAACAACTATACTATGGACTCCGGCGGCGAAGGACGACGGGCACTTGAGAAGCTCTTAGAGATGGCGCGGGGGAAGGGGATTTTTCAGGCGAATACATGAGATTGAGAATTTTAATAGTATCTCTGCTGCTTGTCCTTGTAGGGGCGGGCTACTGCCACGCGGCTGATGCACAGTACCTGCATCTAAAGGAAGGCCGCGCCGCGCTGAATAACAAGGACTATGAAAAAGCGGTGGCAGAGCTGTCAGCGTTTCTGGAAAAGCCAAATCTATTGGCCGACTATGCCCTGTTGTGGAGGGCTAAGGCATATGACGGCCTCCCGGAGAGGGAAAAGGCACTGAGTGACCTTCATCAAATCAAAAACGAATTCCCCAACTCGCCTCTTTTAAAAAATGCCCTCCAATATGAGATCAAAATAGAGACTAAATCGAACTCCGAAAGGGCGCTCGTGCTGATTGAAAAATACCTGAAAGACAACCCTGATGACAACGCTCTGAGATTGACATATGCGAAGATGCTTGGCGAGCATGGCAGAGAACAGGACTCACTGCGTGAATTTACACACATATACTTAAGCGGGGGACCGAGTTCGGCTGAGGCGGCAAAATATATAGACACCGCAAGCCTAAGTCCATCGGCCATCCTGACGAGGGCAAAAAACCTCATAGGGAAGTTCCGGTACAAGGATGCTGAAAACGAGCTAATGGCTAATATCTCCCGCGCCCCCGAATCCCTGAAGCAGCAGTACACTGAAAATATCGCCATGGCGCTTTTCAGACAAAAGAACTACAAAGAAGCGGCGGGATATTTTAATAAAATCGGCATGAACTATTTCGAGGCCCGTTGCCTGTTCAGGGCGGGGATGTATGATAAATTTCGCGAAAAGTTAGCGGCACTAGACCCAAACAGTGACCGCAAGGCTGCCGAGTTAACCCTTATTCATGGCCTGTACTACCGGCGCAGTGGAGACATTGACAAGGCGCTGGCTGTGTTCACCTCCCTGAGGGGTAACCAGTTTATGGCAGAGGAGGCGCTCTGGCATATCGGCTGGACGTTGTTCCTCACAGGAAAATACAATGACTCATATAAGATATTCAACACCTTACACACGAAATATGGCGCTTCCAAATACCTTTACTGGATGGCCAGAGCGCTTGAAAACAAAAAAGAAGACCCCTCTGCCTTGTATAAACAGTTAACCGCCGGCGATGATTTTTATGCCTTTCTGTCATATTACAAGACAGGCCGCCAGCCGTCGTTAATCCCGCAGGCGGAGCTAAAGGCGGCAAGAGACCACGACGAGCTGAAAAGGCTTTCCATTCTGCTTGAACTCAACATAGACGACGCCATTAAGACAGAGAGCCTCTACATAGCAAAGCATGCCCAGATGTATCCGGCAAATGTCATGCTGCAAGCGGCGGTGATGCTTAATGAGGCGGCGATGTACCGCCATTCCATCATGCTTGCGGGGAGTTTGCAGTACTCGGCAAAGACACACTGGTTGCTGTACCCGTACGGGCATAAGACGACGGTGGATGAGGCCGCGCGGAGGTTTTCCATTAATCCGCTGCTCATATTGTCTGTGATAAGGGAAGAGAGCCGTTTTCAGGAGGATGCCTTTTCACCGGCGGGGGCTATCGGCTTAATGCAGTTGATGCCACAGACGGCGCAAAAATATTCGGGAGTTGTACAGGAGAGAATAGATAACGAAGGCGATATATTTAATGTGAGAAAAAATATACTCATCGGGGGGTACTACGTAAGCCAGCTTGTGAAGGAGATGCGATGTGTGGCCGCGGCCGTCGCCTCGTATAACGCGGGGGAGCATGTCGTGTATAAGTGGCTGGAGGCAGGGCATTACAAGGCCGTAGATGAGTTCATAGAAGATATACCATACGACGAAACAGAAAAGTACGTCAAGAGGGTGCTAAAGACATATTTTCAATACACAAGAGAATCTAATCCCGACGGCGAGGCAGTAAATTTTGCATTTGACTGTCAAATGATGTAGACATAAGATATGGCTTTTTGTTATCCTATCCCCAGAGTTCAGGTTTATTATGAGTCCAAGTTAGTTAAGGAGGCAGTGCTGTGGAAAAATTAAGGAGTTTGGAGGAAAAGATATCCTCCGTCATAGAAAAGGCAAAGGCGTTGAAGCTGGAAAAAGACAACATTCAAAAGCGCGTTGAAGAGCTTGAAGGGCAGCTTGTGCAAAGTCAGAACGAGTGCAACTCCCTGCGGGAAGAGCTTAACAACAAAAACATGGAGATTGCCAGTGTAAGAAGCGATAAAAACTCTGTGTCTGAGCAGATAGACGCCATACTTGGCGAGCTTGATTCGATAGAGATATAAGTAAGACCTATGGGCAGCGCCGAAGTATATATAATGGGGCATAAGTATATCCTGAGCGGGGATGGGCCGGATGACTACGTAATGGAGCTGGCCTTGTATCTGAACAAGAAATGCCAGGAGGTGTTTGAGAGCGCGCCTCATGTGCATCCGCTGAAGGCCTCATTGCTGGCATCGTTAAGCATAACCGATGAGCTATTTAAACTCAGGAAACTGACAAAGGAACTTGAAAGCCAGACTCAAAGTGCCCTTGACAGCATTCTTGATTAGTCCGTAGTTTAGGGGAATATGAAGGCAAGGATTTACATAAAGCTGAAACCGGAGGTATTGGATCCACAGGGGAAGGCCGTCTCTGGCGGGCTTAAGACCCTTGGGTTTGACGGCGTCAGAGACGTCAGGGTAGGCAAGTATATCGTGCTGGACATGGACGAGGGGATTGCCGATGCGGAGGCTGAAAAACAGGTAAAAGATATGTGCGAAGTACTCCTCGTAAACACCGTCATAGAGGAATACGAATTCGAAATTGACACTTGACAGCAAACCGACACATAATTAATTAAGCGGGGGAAACAATATGGATATAGAAAATGCTGCAAATGAGGAGGCATATCGTTTAAACGCTTTCGACGCTGGGTTAAGTGTGGAGATAACATCGGATACGATGCCTTCTAAGGTGTCGGGTTTTATAGTTGACGTAAAATCGGACAATATTATAATCAGGCCTGGTGGTACTGAGGATTTTCACACTAAAGTACCAAATGGGACTGAAATTACAGTGAGATGTTTTACGGGAGAGACGGTATTCAGATTTAAAAGTATTTTAAGAAATGTGGTTTTTGAGCCGACGATGTTGGCTATTATCGGGTGTCCTGAGTCAATACAAAGAGAAGAGCGCAGGGATAAACGCAGGACTACCTGTAAGCTGCCTTGTGTGCTCGTTATAAAGGAAAATAAGATAAAGGCGTGCATTGAGGACCTGACGCATACTGGCTGCAGATGCAGTTTATATGAATCGGGGATGTTAGACAGATGGTCTGCGAAGTTCTTATTCGAGGAAGACTGCGCGGTTGATATATTTTTTCTACCCGCAGGCGGCACAGTTAAAGAACAGTCAATTAAGGGCATGATAAAATATTTAAGAACGGCATATGACAGGTTCGACATAGGCGTAGAGTTCTATCTGTCCTCAGAAGAAGAAAAAGACATGATAGAGACCACATTAAAACTCGGCTGGTGAAAGGTTTTATTTTATACGCTACAGATGCGACTGAAAATAAATCTGGCCTATTTTTGTCCTCCATAGGTAATTTCCCTATGTCTGTCAGACACATTCCTCGCTATGGCATTTCAGGATATCGGGATTTTTTTATGAAGTTCCCCAAATATTTAAAATAGAGGATTATGAGAAAATGACAAGACGGGAGGTTTAAGTGGTATCTTTTACGAAGGAATTTATAAAAAATAACATTTCTGATTCAACCCTGACATTTGAAAGAGGACTGGGCATATTCCGCTTGGGCAACTATTACCTTAAAGAAGAGGATTATGAGAAAAAGACGTTCAATTATACTGTGGACGGAAACTATGGAGAGTACGATGTAAGGGTTGCTTTTGACAATGGCGACGTAAAGTACGCCTGCAATTGTCCTTATCACAGTGACGGCTGCAAACATACGGTTGCTGTATGCCTTGATATAATCGGGAGAATGGCTCGCCATAAATCGGCTGGAGAGGCGGCTGAAGGCAGCACAACCGTCCATGCCAATGACAAATATTTGTCCTACGATGAGGTAAGAGAACTGGCTCTCTCAAGCCGACAAAAAAGTGCACAGACGGAAAAGTTCAAACTCATTGATGGAGAGACATATAAGGGTGAGCATATGCTTGTTAATGCAAAAGGCAAGGAGTACATCGTTACCCTGCATGACCCTGAGAAAGGAAATGGCCACTGTAGTTGCCCTGACTTCAATACGAACCGTTTGGGGACTTGCAAGCACTTAATTTATGTACATTCCAGCCTGAAAACAAGGAAAGACTTTAAGGCGACAATAGAGAAAGAGAAGTTCCCTTTCGTTCACATCTACTGGGATTCCACAGAAGATAAACCACGGTATTTCTTTGACAGACAGCTCCCCAGGGAATTTACCGGCCACTTTAAACCCTATTTTGACGAGCACGGACTTTACAGAAAGGATGATATCATTGAGCTAAACTCATTATTGGAAGAAGTCAAAGACTTGAGGGCGCTTAGGGTTGACGACTACACACTGAGGAGACTTGACGATGCAATGAACCAAAAGGAAATGGAAGGCCTAAGGGAAAACTATGCCGCTGATTACGGTGTGGTTAAAGTGCCGCTCTATCCGTATCAGCACGTTGGTGTGGATTTTGGACTATTTAAGAAGTCTGTGATCATAGCCGATGAGATGGGCTTGGGCAAGACCCTGCAGGCAATTACGTTATCATGTCTTAAAAAATCAATGTTTAACTTCAGCAAAGTCCTGGTAGTAACGCCTGCCTCGCTCAAGGAGCAGTGGAAGCGGGAAATTGAACGCTTTACAGGGGAGAAGGCCATTGTCGTAGCCGGAAATAAAAAGAACCGTCAGGAGATATATGAACACAGCACGGATTATTTCACGATCACGAATTACGAGGCAGTATTGCGTGATATCCTTGCTATTAATCGGTATAAACCCGACATAGTCATCCTGGACGAGGCACAGCGTATCAAGAACTTTGAAACCAAGACACATGAAGCGATAAAATCAATATCACACAAACAATCAATAGTGCTTACCGGAACGCCGTTAGAGAACAAACTGGAAGACCTGTATTCCATAGTCCAGTTTGCCGACCCCGCACTGTTGACGCCTTTATGGATATTCGCCGCTGAGCACTTTATAATGTCTGCAGACAACAGGAAGAATAAAATATTAGGATACAAAGGCCTTGATATCCTTCATAACAAGCTCAAACCACTGGTTATCAGAAGGAAAAAGGAGGAAGTGATAGAAGACCTTCCTGATCAGGTGTCAAATAATTATTACATAGACCTGAGCATAGAACAAAGAGAAATACACCGGGGTTATCTTCAAGCACTCCTGCCGCTACTGAACAAGAAGTTTCAGACGCCAATGGATGCACGGCGAATACAGGAGATTCTCATGTCTATGCGCATGGTGTGCGACTCGACTTACCTGATAGACAGGAAAACAAATATATCTCCAAAACTGGTGGAAATGGAGAGGATATTGGCGGAAGTAGTGCTTGAAAACAAGCGGAAAGCGGTCGTCTTCAGCGAATGGACCACTATGACCTATCTTATAGGGAAAATGCTTTCAGATATGGGGATACCCTTTGTAGAGTTTACGGGCAAAGTGCCGGCAGATAAAAGGCGGTTCCTTGTAGATGAGTTTAACGATAACCCTGACTGTAAAGTCTTCCTTTCCACAGATGCCGGCAGCGTTGGCCTGAATTTACAGAGTGCCGATTGCGTGTTGAACTTCGAGTTGCCATGGAATCCATCAAGGTTAAACCAACGCATAGGCAGAGTTATGAGAATAGGGCAAAAGAGCAAATGCGTTAACGTAATCAACCTGATATCCAAACACTCTATTGAAGAGAAGGTGTTTGCGGGAATAACGCTGAAACAGGAGGTTTTTGACGGTGTTTTCGAAGGCTCTACAGATAAAGTTGAATTTACACGAGAGAAGAAAGCCGAATTTATTAATAAAATACGGGAAATGATGGGTGAGGAGCAGATAGTCCTGACCAGGGAGCCGTCCTCAACCGAGGACATCCCTGAGGCGACACCCCACTTTCTCAATCCAAAGGCAATGGGGGAGTTAAATGTTTCCGCTGAGGAAGAAGTGTCTGCTGATTCAGAGATGGATGGCGGAATAACCGAAATACAAGAGAATGATGAGAACAACATTAGAGATAGGAATCAATTGCTTATGCCACCAGAGAAAATGGAAGAGGTTTTGGAAAACGGAGTCAGATTTCTTTCCGGCCTCATGGAAATGTCAACAGGCAAGCCTCTAATCCCCAATAAAGATGACAAGGCAATAACTATTGACAGGAAAACCGGTGAAGTTACAATGAAATTCAGGTTGCCTGTTTTTTAGCGCAGACTTTATCGCACCGGCCTGGGGTAGCCACGGGTCAACTATCAGCTCGTTCACGCCGACGAAAAACGAACTGCATATTTACTGCATAGTCAGGCGGTGAACTAAGATTGATAATGAAAGGCAACCCCTTTCAATAAAAGGAAGCCGGGAAAGGGATTCGAACCCTCGACCTGCTGATTACGAATCAGCTGCACTACCACTGTGCTATCCCGGCCAGACAGCTTCATTGTACCATAGCCCAGTCCACATCTGCAACTGCACGAATTGCCTTACAAAAAAACCGCGCGGAAGCAGTGGCCGCACCCCGCACAGACTGACATATCGGCAAGATTGCCGTACCAGCACTGACATCAACTTAATTATTTAATTGACCGTCTCTATTCTGACGGTTGTCCGATTAATTTATTGACCGCATGGGCAAACTCCTCCGGCTCCACAGGCTTGTCAAGAAATATGTCAGGAAGCGACGGCATCCCCCCAAGCGTTAACTCTCCCTTGCGAAATTGCTCTATCATTGCCTCCCTGTCAATAAGTAGCATTTTACGGAAAGACTTGAAACGCAAAAAGAACTTTTGCATCTTGCTCGCCGGCTCATCAAGCAAGGTCTCCATCTGCTTTATAGCATCTACGTTGTCAAGTTCTTTGTATGACTGTTCAATAAAGCTCTTTACCGAAGTTAACATGATTACGGGCACATTTGCCAGCTCACCGTCCCTTCTTAGCTCGCCCAATACGAATACCCCTGTCTTTTTGGGCATCATCACGTCAAGAGTTATCAGGTCTGGTCTCATCTCCCTCGCCTTGCTTAACCCATCTTCGCCGTCTACCGCCTCTACCACGTCATAACCGCTTTCACTCAGGATTGTGGAAAGATATCCCCTTATGGCTTCCTCATCATCTATAACCAGCACTCGCCTTTTCACTAATGTTCCTCCTTTTGATTATTGTCTCTTCAATGGAAGCCGTATCCGAAACATCGTACCCCTTCCCTTTTGTGATGTAACTTCAAGCGTCCCCCCATGTCCTTCGACTATCTTTTTGGTTATTGGCAGACCTAGTCCGTTGCCCTTTGCGTTTTTGGTGGAGTAAAATAACACGAATATCTTTTCTATATCCTCCTCCGCCATCCCGTGTCCATTATCCTCTACGTCGAGGTTTACAAAACCGCTCTCAACGTCCGAATGTACGCGTATGATGACCCTGCCTTTTTCAGGGTCTGTGTATTGCTTGCCTGAGCAGGCGTCTATTGAATTAGACGCCAGGTTCATCAGCGCCGTGTGAATCGCCTCGTAATCAAATAATAGCGGCGGGATTGATTTATCTATTTCCCCTGATACCTCAACCCCAGGACTGTCCCCCGTGTCCTGAAACATCCCTATTACCTCTTCTGCGAGGGTGGTCAGAGAACCATATTTAAATTCAATTTGATTGAACCTGGAAACATCAAGCAGATCACGGGTCAACGCCGACATGCGCGATATGCCTGTCTTAGCGGCATCCCAGCCCTTTAGGAGCAGTTCGTTGTCATTCTTTTTCAGGGCGGTATTTATCATATACTCACCGCCTTTGAGCGCGTTTAGTATGTTCTTGGCCCCGTGGACTATTTGCGTAATGGCCATGCCTATTGCCGCCTGATACTCTTTTTCAGCCAGTTGTTTCTCTATAAGGATGCGCTCTTCGGCCTCCTTTTTGAGTTTCTTATAGGCATCATCCAGCCTTACCAAATCGTTATACGACCGTAAACACGTCACTATAGATGTATAAAGACGCTGGATAGTAAGCTCGCTTTTTGTCTTGTAGTCGTTGATGTCGTAATTGACAATCACATCGTTTTCAGGCGCCATGCCGGGCTGGCCGGTTCTCAGTATGATTCTCATAAACTTATTGTTCAGGACTTCACGTATATATTTTACGACATCAAGCCCCGCGTACTCGGTTTCCATAACCACATCAAGGACAATCAGGGCCGTGTCAGGGTGGTTATTAAGCGCGGCCTTCGCCTCTTTCGCCGATGAGGCATATATAAAATCAAGCCCCCTGCCGTCAAACGTGAAATCCCTCAGGGCGGCACCCGTCATCCTGTGGACTTCCTCATCGTCGTCAACAACCATGAGCTTCCAGTTTGACTTGCCAGAGGCCTCCGCCGGTGTGGCCTCCACCTTTTCTCTCAAAAAACTCTCGTCGCAAAAAAGATTATCCGAATCGCTCATATTATTTCACCTGGACATATTATACTACAACACGTTTGGTAATGTAACTGTAAATACCGTTATTTTGCCCACTTCAGATTCGCATACGATACTGCCTTTGAGCGTCTGGGTAACGATGTTAAACGTAATATACAGGCCGAGGCCTGAACCTCCCTGTCCGCGCTTTGTCGTAAAAAAAGGATCAAATATCTTCTTTAGATTCGCCTCAGGGATTCCCTTGCCGTCGTCTCTGTATCTCAGGATGATCTCATCATCTAACGGGACAGCCTCTATCAGGATCGTCCCCTTTGCCCCCTCGTCATAGGCGTGAAGCACAGAATTCATCAACAAGTTCGTGATTATCTGGGCAAACGCCCCCGGATAGCTGTTCAACTCAAGGGTTTCGTCACATTTTATAGTGACAACATGGGGCGTTCTCCTCAACTGAGGACTTAGACTCATCACGATGTCGTTTAAATAGGACTTCAGGTTAAACTGCCTCTTTTCCCAACTCGTCTGGTCTGCCGAGACCATTTTAAAACTCCTTATCAAATCCCCGGCGCGAAACAGGTTTTTCACGATTAAATCAGAATCCTCCCTTGCAACGGATATGTATTTTTCAAGATCTGTCCTCGTTATCTGTTTATCGTAGAACATGGCGGAGATTTTCTTTGTGGCCAGCTCAAGATGGGATGACGAGGTCACGGCAATCCCTATGGGGGTATTTATCTCATGGGCCACGCCGGCTACCAATTGCCCCAGCGACGCCATTTTCTCCGCGTGTATCAACATCTCCTGGCTTTGTTTGAGTTCCTCGTTGGCGTCTATCGCCTTGTTGCAGGCGATGGTCAGCTCATCGGTTCGCTCCTTTACTATCTCCTCAAGCTGGTCGTGGTGTTTTTTTAACTCGTCCTCTGTCCTCTTTCGCTCCACAATGCCGGCAAGCGTATTGGCCACGGACACAAGGAACTCCTCTTCCTCCTGAGTACTCACATGCCCCCTTCTGACATAGAGGTTTATTACGCCCAACACCTGTCCTTTTGACTTTATGGGGATACAATAATGTCCATGGTCAGGCATTCCATCGTATTTTACCTCGTGCTTATCATCTATCGTAGACTTGAATATTATCTTCCCTGTTAAGGCGCATAGGCCGCAGAGACATTTCCCCAGCGGCAGGACAGAGCAGACACCGTGCAGGTTTAAGGGAAAACCCCTGTGGGCCTTCATGACAAGCATCTTAGGATGGCCTTCTATAAGAAATATGCTGCCCGTGTATTTGTTTGACAGCCATGACACACTGCTTATGATGTCGAGGGTCTTTTGCAGGTGCTCCTGCAGGGATATTGACTCAAGCGACAGGTGCAGTATCTTATTTATGACATCCTGTATCAGGTAATTGCCCGTCAGGTTTTCGTGTGCCTCTTTACGCAGCGCTATGCCGGCTATTGTGTTTGCCGCGATTTTTAAGAACATCTCCCTCTCACAAGGGGCGGGCAGGCCAGCCCGTTGCGCGCCATAGCCCACTGCCTCCGCCACATAGATGCCGAGCAGGCCAAGCAGCCTGTCGTTTGATTTAATCGGGACGCAGTAGTGGCCGCACATTTGTGTTTGATCGCCGCCTAAGGCTGTTGGCATAAAAACTATATCCCTTGTGCTGGCCGAAGTTCCACACAGACATTCGGCAGATGGAATTGGCGCGAAGGAGTCTAACTCCTCCATAGTATAATTAACATGAGCGCTAACTCTCAGCATCCTCGTTCGCTTATCATAAAGATATATGCGCCCTTTGGCAGCGGGTGAAATCCACGGCGCTGACATGATAAGCCTCAAAATTTGTGTTAATTGCTCCTGCGTGGAGACCTGCGACAGAGAAGCCCTCAGCATTAAATTGATGATATTCTCAATACAAAGATGGGCATTGTGCATGCCCGCCTCTTCTGCGGTTGACTCTTCACAGTTGTTCAGCATCCGGTATTGTACAAAAAATAGTGCCATTATTACAAAGTACCAGTAGTGCAGGCAGGGTAAACGCATTTGAAAAAAAATCAGAAGATACCTATGCAATAATTCCGGCTTTGTCCCTTGCCGTCATTCCGGCTTGTCCGGAATCTTCCCTTTAGTGGGAGTTTCATGATGATTGTGCATATTCTGAGGCATAAGGACAGATTCCGGACAAGCCGGAATGACAAAAATAAGGGAGGCAATTTCTAATGCGATTGCCCTGGCAGTGCGGTGCGGCCATGCGGCCACTCACGAGTTGTAAATGCCGCGCCGGATATGTTATTATCATATCCATGGTTGAATCGGGTGTATAAGCGGATCGTTAAACAATGGCAAGGTTATTTATTTATATATATTAATGGGATACGTGCTTATAAAAAGGATATTTGACATTATAGGAAGCTTACTGCTGCTTATAATATTCTCACCGTATATGTTGATTGTCGCGGCGTTAATTGTTATAGACACGGAGGGTGGGGTGTTTTTTTCACACAGGCGCTGCGGCAGAGGCGGCGTGGATTTTACCATGTATAAGTTTCGTACGATGGTAAAAGATGCTGAAAATATCAAGGATGAGCTTGCCAATGAAGTCGAAGGCCCGGTGTTCAAGGTGAAAAACGACCCCAGAATAACACGCGTAGGCAGATTCTTACGAAAATGGAGCATTGACGAATTTCCCCAATTACTCAACGTCCTCAGGGGCGAGATGTCACTTGTTGGCCCTCGTCCGCTAGAGGACAAAGAAATGGCTGGCGACGATAATTGGAAATCTATCAGGCTCAGTATAAAACCCGGCCTCACCGGCCTGTGGCAGGTAATGGGCAGAGATACCTGTAAATTCACCGACTGGATAAATTATGATATTGAGTATGTCAAAAATCAATCGCTGCTCCTTGACCTGAAGATATTGATGCTAACCATAGGGGCGGTTCTCAGGAGAAAGGGTTCTTGCTGAATATAGACGAATATAAAACCATAGACGAGGCCCTTGCGGACAATTGGATAAACAATCCTGACAAGACATTTATCGTCTATAAGGCGGATACGCTTACCTTTGGCGACATCTATAAACTTGTCAACGGTTTAGCCGGGTTTCTGAGCGCCTCAGGTGTAAAGAAAGATGACAAGGTCTGCATGGTACTGCCGCGCGTACCTGAACTTGTCATCGCCTTTTTGGCCGCGGTGCGCATTGGGGCGCTGCCCGTGCCGGTCAACTTCACAATTGGGAAAATCGAGACCGCATCTTTCATTCGGGCAGTAAAACCGGTGGCAACTGTAATCCACGAGAAACTATTGGGCGGTGTTGACCACGAAATTCTCGCGGCAGCCTGTAAGACAATAATAATAATCGGCGAAAAGAGACACCATCCGGCAAGTTTAATCCCATGGGACACCGCCTGCCGCCCTTCAAATGTGGTGACACGCGCCGAGGGGCAGCAGCCCATTGCGTATCTAAACTACACGACCGGCTCTACATCCACGCCCAAAGGCGCCCTAACCACACACGACAACATATACGCCAATACAGCGTCAGCCGTCAAGGCTATGGGGCTTACCGCTGATGATGTACACATGTGCATGTTTTCTTCCTTCGCCCATCCGCATGAGCTGTTTGCCCGCGCCCTTTTCACCGGCGCTTCTGTTGCCCTTTTGGAGGAAATCAATCCAAAGACGATGGCCTCCGTCATACGCTCTGCAAAGGTTACGGCCATGATGGGGATTGCCCCGCTTTATGATATGCTCTCATCTCACGCCGAAAATATTAAATTAGACACCCTGCGAATAGCCGAAAGCGGCGGCATGTACACAAGGCCCGAAATATCGAAGAGATTTTATAATACCTTCGGTATCCCCGTCTTATCAGTGTGGGGAAGCACCGAGACCACGGGTATCGCCATAGCCAACACCCCTTTGTCCTACCGGTTGGATGGCTCAATGGGCCGTCCGTGCCCCTATTACGAAATAAAAGTGCTAAAAGAAAACGACACAGAGGCGCAAACAGGCGAAACAGGAGAACTGCTCTTTAAGGGGCCAGGCGTAATCTCCGGGTACATGGAAGGCAGCGAGCTTCCACTCGTTGACGGTTGGTATTACAGCGGGGACCTCGGCTTCAAAGACAGGGACGGCTTTTTCTACTTTACGGACAGAAAAAGCGGCCTTTTGAAGGTTGCCGGCCTGAAGGTTTACCCAATGCAGGTGGAGCTGGCCTTGCTCAGTCACCCGGCAATAAAAGAGGCCGCGGTCATCGGCGTTGAAGACAAGCTCAGGGGCGACATCCCCGCCGCCTTTGTCATATTGAAAGAAGGCTCATTGATAACCGAGGGCGAAATCTCACGCTATTGCAATAAAAACATGGCCCATTATATGATACCCAGGAAGGTGAAGATAGTGGAGGAACTGCCACGTATAGGAAGCGGAAAGGTTGATAAAAGGCAATTGAAACAATTAGAGGGAAAAATCCTGTCAAAAGTTGAGATAAGATGAAGGCCTTCGTTGCCGATGCACAGTGGGCACCCAAAAGCGGCTATAAGCCAACCGCTGAGGAGATATCAAAGCGAAGGGCAGTAATCGGAAGCAGCGTATGGCGTAATCCCACCTTTGAGCTAAAGACAGTTCCCACGCCGGACATTATTGACAGCGACGAGCTGCTGATTGCCGTGAAGAGATGTGGCATCTGCGGCTCAGACACCCACTTATATGAAACCACCCCCGACGGCTATATCCAGTTCTCCGGGCCGGCCAGGCTTCCTCAGACAATAGGCCACGAGTACTCAGGGGTTGTAGTTAAAAAAGGCGACGGCGTCAGAAACTTCAAAGCAGGCGACATGGTAGCCGTTGAAAGCATCCACTGGTGCGGGTCATGTACGCCATGCCGAAGCGGGGCGTTTAACCAGTGTAAAAATGTTGAGCTTATAGGGATAACCGCCCCTGGTGCGCTTGCCGAGTTCATCACCGCGAAGGAACGCCATTGCTGGAACATAAACGCCCTCAGGCGCATTTATTCGGAGGACGACATCTTTGACCTCGGCGCGTTGATAGAGCCGGTGGGCTGCGCCTATAACGGGATTTTCATTGGAGGTGGCGGGATTAGGCCCGGTGCGGCGGTGGTGGTGTTCGGGGCCGGCCCGATTGGGCTTGCCGCGGTGGCGCTGTCAAGACTTGCGGGGGCTAACATAGTAATCGCATTTGATATCCACAATAAAAGGCTCGACATTGCCAAAGCAATGGGCGCGGATTACGTATTTAATATCATAGACTTAGAAAAAATCGGTATCCTACCCAGAGAAAAGATAATGGATCTGACAGACGGCTACGGTGCGGAGTTGCAAATCGAAGCGGCCGGAGCGGCGCGCCGCACAGTGCCGGAGATGGAGAACTCCCTTGCCGTAAATGGTAAGCTGGTCTATCTGGGCCGCTCCGCAACCAGCGCCGAGGTTGAGCTTGACATACTGGTCTCCGGGGCCAACAGCATAATCGGCGTAAGAGGGCACTCAGGCCATGGCATATACAACAATATCATAAGACTGCTTTCCACTGGCCGGCTTCAGATAAAAAACATGATTACCTCATATTACGAATTCACCGAAACGCTCACAGCGCTTGAGAAATCGGTTAAAAGACAAGGCGCAAAGTGCATAATACGAATAGGATAACCCATGGAACTATTAAGATTTCTTGAGGTCTTAAGACAAAGGAAAAAGGTCATAGTCCTCTCCATCGCGGTGACGTTTATCACCGTTGTAGGGATAACGTTGCTGATTACACCGTGGTACGATGCTACGGCCAAAATACTCCTCAGAAAACCTCCGGCTAACTACTTTTTAAATTCGGCCATAGGCGTGACGGGTGAGCAATTCCAGTCGGCTACGTCAAGTACCGACAGGGCGGACTACCTCGCTATATCCGCCCTCAGGCCCAATGCCGGGCAGGTTATAGAAAAGCTGGACCTGAAATGGGAGCGTGTCCGGTACAGGATTATGAAGGCCATACCATTTTCTAAACCCATCATGAGGGCCTTTGGCGTGGATGTCAACTCGGCCCAAAGACCGATTACGGCTGAGAGGCTGCTTGAGTCTTCCATGATGGCAAAACTGTTCCCACGTCCGAATATAAAGGTAGAGCAGTACGAAGACACGGATGTTTATAAAGTAGTTGCATTGTCGTCTGACCCGGATGAGGCCAAAAACATGGCAAACGCGATGGCCGCCGCCATAGTTGATAGTGAAATCAAGCGGCTCAGAGGCAACTACGGCGATGTCCGCGCCTTCATTGACGCTAATATCAGCAAGATTAGGAAAAACTATGTAAAAAGCCTTCAGGCCGTAAAGGATTTCCAAATCAGAGAAAATGCCCCGTCCCTGGACAATCAGGCGCAGGCCGCGATTGAGCAATTGCAGAAGATGAGGAGTAATAAATACAACAACGACCTCGCTATCTCAAAAACCAAATCCGCCATCTTCCAGTTGGAGTCAAAGATTAAGAACATGTCCGAGCGCTCTCACGATATAACCAACATGGGCCAGAGCGATGTCCTCTCCGCCTATAAAAAGCAGTTCGCCACCCTGTACCTTAACCTCGCGGACGCGAAATCCAAATATACGTCAAATCACCCGCTTATCGTGGATTATGAAAATCAAATCGTCCGAATAAAGGAGTTGATGCAGCAAGAGTACGAGAAAATGATGAGCCCCGACCTGCTCGGCATTGATACCGTATATAATGAAAGCAGAAAAAAGCTTCTCGAATACTATATTGAGCTTAGTACGTATGAGGCTCAGAGCAGCATATATCCGACCGTAATAAAGAAATATGAGGATGAGTTAAACGCCCTGCCGGATAAGTACTTTATGAAGAACTTTCTTGACCAGGACATCACGGCTACCAAGACCGTTTACAGCAACTTTCTGACGCATAGTTATCGCATAGAGCTGGCCGAAAACATCTCCTTGTCCAATATCACGGTAATTGAAGAGGCCATTGTCCACGAAGGAAGCAAGCACAGACATCCGAATCTGCCGCTTAATGCCGTAGTAGCCCTTGTCATGGGACTTGCAATTGGCATAGTTGGCGCCTTCCTTATGGAGTATACAGACGAAACCATTAAATGTCCTGATGATATTAAATCCCTTGTAAATCTACCTATCCTCGGCGTTATTGCAAAATCGGACGACGCGGCCAATGCCAGTTACTCAGACTCAGCTCACCCACATATTTCCGCCTCTTTTCGAACTATCGGCAACAGTCTGAATCTTTTCCTTGGAAAGCATGCCCCGAAAACCTTTGCCATATCAAGCGCAACCACGGGCGAAGGGAAAACCTTCACAACTGCAAACCTTGCCTCAACACTTGCCGCATCAGGGAAAAAGACCCTGGCGATAGACGGCAACATGCTAAGCCCCTCGCTGCACAACCTGTTTCGGCTTTCTCAAACGCCGGGACTTGCTGATATGCACACGGGCATGACGCTCTCCGGCCTGATAAGGAATACTTCTACCCCAGGCCTGTTTGTAATTGCCGCAGGCAACACCGGGGAGCCGGCCTCTAATATCCTATCGTCTTCTGAGTTCAGGGAGCAGTTACACGAGCTTGGATCTCAGTTTGATTTCATATTAATTGACACCCCGCCGGTCTTGTCCTGTGACGACGCCGTACTCATTGGCAGCGCGGCCGGGGCAATGATTATAGTTGCAGAGTGCAGCGTTGTAGCGCGCGAATCCTTAAAAGCCGCCATCTCAAATATCACGATAACAGGCATAACGCTCTCAGGGGTGATATTAAACAAGGCGGCTGCAGGCGCGGACACATACAGATACTTCCCTCCTGCTGAGATAAAGCATATGTGAAAATACGGGTGAAGGGGGGTTACCCCCCTTCGTCTTTAATCCCTTCGTTTTTAATCCTTTTATTCATTTCGCCCCAACTCCGGCCATCTTCATCTCATTAAACAGCGCCTCGGCGGCCGATTCGTGCCCGTGTTCGTTCCAATGCCAGTCATAGGGGGATTCAAAGTGAACATGCGTGGCCTTATAGTGCCTGTAAAAATATTCGGTCAAGTCAACACAGTTAAAATCATGTGCCATACAGGTTTTCATAAAGAGCCGGTTAAGCCATATGACGCTGCTACTGTTCAGCGTCCCGTCGTATATATCGGCGCGGGGGGCATCCATAATGAAAAAAACCTTCTTATTGGGGTTTTCCTCTTTTATCTTGCCCATTAAATAATCGGCAACGCCGTAGAGCTTTGGTTTTAAACCGGCAAGCCTCTGTACATCCACATTAGCGTTATAAAACTTCCCTGTCCCACCGGCAAATATCTTGTTATATATAGAAAGCGACGATATACTCCGCTTAAGAGACAGATTAACCCAAAGGTATCTAAGGAGGGCGCTGCGCTCAAAAATAAACCTCTTAAAGAGGGTCTTATTTCTTGATGCCACAGCAGGCTTAATCGTCTCTGTAAAGCCGGTACCGTTTTCCTCAAGACACATGAAACCGCTCATAAGTATCATTGAGCAGAGGGATTCGTCAAAATCGTTGTGGACGATGTTAAACACGAGGATGTCGGGAGCAAACCGCTTGTTAACATATCTTGACGTCTGAAGGTATTGGCTTAGAGACGCGCCGTTTACGCCAAAGCTATAAACATCGAATTGGCCGTGTAATTTATCCTTTAGTTTGGAGGCCATAGTGTCTTTCATATTTACCTGAAGGGCCTCGACAAATGAATCCCCGATGACGGCAATCAAGGGTTTCTTATGCTCGGTACTATACGCAATATCGCTTCTGAAACCGTCGCCGTTTATGTGCCACTTGACCCTCAACTGAGCCAAATTACCCGCGGTAAACAGGCCGTCGCTTGTCTCACGGTTGTCGAGCTTGCTTATCTTGTCCTTCTCGTCATAATAAACGAGGGGGGATTCAGATGCCGGAATGACATACCTGAAGACTATCTCCATGGCAACTAATAACAATACCACCACCGGTATCGTTATCAATAATATATTTTTTACAACGCGTTTAATCCTGCGGAAGGCCTTCACTACCCCTTCACTCTATTGCATCCAAACTAATTGTAAACTCAGCGCCTCCATCAGTATTTCTAACTGTAAGAGTGCCGCCCATACCCTCAATTATGGTTTTGCTTATGTATAAGCCTATCCCGGTGCCTTTCTCAGCGGATTTGGTAGTAAAATGAGAGTTGAAGATTTTATCAATAAACTCATCGGGAACACCGCCGCCGTTATCAATAACAGACACTAATACCTTGCCCTCATAGCCCGAAAGCCTGATGATTATCTTTCCCCCTATTTCTTTATCCAAAAGATCCTTCTCCCACATAGAAGATATCGCGTCTCTTGAGTTGTTTATAATATTTAAGACAACATGCTTGAATTCATTTGGATATCCCATCACTGCGCACTTTTCAGAAAGACTATCTTCCTCCAATGTAACCGCAATATTGGATTTACTCAATATATCTTTAAACATAGATAAAATCTCTTCTATTGATTCCTTTATGGAAAAGGTAGTCACATCTTTTGAAGGATTCAGGAAATTCCTGAAATCATTAATAGTTTTTGACATAAAGCTGATTTGTTTAATAATAACATCAACCATTTCTTTCATGTACTCATTAGTCATTTCTCCGCATTCATATGCGTCCCTTATTTCCTGTGATATTATTGATATTGCATTCAATGGTTGTCTCCATTGATGGGCTATCGCAGCTATCATTTCTCCCACGGCTGCCATTTTTGATTGTTGAAACAATAGCTGTCTCTCTTGCTCCCGCAAAGATACCTCTTCCTTAACCTTTTGCTCAAGTATTATATTAAGATTGCGGATTTTCTCTTCTTGCCTTACCCTTTCGGTAATATCTTTAGATACATGGACAAACCTTTCTGCCACTCCATCCATGTTTAGAATAGGATAGACTGAAATCTCTAAAAAAGCACTTGAACCGTCGTCCATAATATGAGTGTGATGAACAACCGCAGCTTGTCCGGTTGCTTTGCAAACTGTAATAGGGCATGGATCATCAGGAGGTTCACAGGATACATCGAGATGGTGTGTTAATTTATGACAATGCATCCCTATTATTTGATTATGCTGCACTTTATGCGCTCTTATTACGGCATCATTTGCCCATAATACCTTAAAATCTTCTGCGATAAGCAGTATTTCCTCAGTAATTCCGTTTGCCACAGCTTCCAGGAGCTGCTTTGTTTGTCCTAACTCACCTAAGAGTATCTCTTTTTCGGAGAGAGATTCCTGTATCTTATCGTGGGACGTTTTTATGGAAAGAAAAATCGGCGCAATCCTGACAACCCCGGCAAGCATAAATATTGAGATAACAAGCCCAAGAACTTCAAAACCTACAGGGTTCACAACACCGCTATCGAATGTAACTTTGTAGAGATTTTCCAATCTTCTTAACGTCATTAGAGAAATAGCTACAGAAATAAAAACCCATGCGGAGCTATTTTTTGTAACCCTTATCAGTCTTAACGCCATGTACACGGCTACAGCTTGAACTATGACTGAAACCAACGATAGAATCAAAGACGCCATCACTCTCCCTACCACACCACCTGAAATATCTTTAGATTAACAATACATACGTCTTAATCATAAGTTACTGATAAAAGATAAGTCAATGATAAATCCTCAGGGCAAACGCATTTGAAATTGCCTCCCTTATTCCCGTCATTCCGGCTTGTCCGGAATCTGTCCTTATGCCTCAGAATATGCACAATCATTATGAAACTCCC